>RFIU01000055.1 GCA_003695555.1 Alphaproteobacteria bacterium | reverse complement strand
GATGAAGCCCGAAGACCAGTCCCGTCAGGGCAGGGGCGGACCGGCCGCCCGGCATGAGATGAACGAACATCGTTCCCCCCTTCTCGTCCCGTCGCCCCCGTCTCCGCCCGCCTGTGCAGGGTGCGATCCCGCCCGCCCGCCTGTCAAGCCGCAGTCGGCGCCGGGCGAAAGATTTTCCCCCCATCCAGGATGTCCTGACCGAGGCCGGATTTCGGGCCTGGTGCCGGCAGCACGGTTTTCGCCATCCTCTTCCCGAACCGGGCGAGGGGGCCTCGGCATCCGAGACCGCCGGAATTTCGGATCAGGGCGTGCGGGCCACCTCGTAACGCAGGTCGAAGTCAGCGTTCCACCGCCTGTCCGGCTATTCCGCCGCCATCTCCTTCAGGATGTTGTCGGCGTCGCGGCCATAGACCTCCTGAAAGCGGTCGAATTCGGCGACGAAGCGCCCGGTCCCCTGCGTGGCGCCGCGGATCTCGCCGACGAGCGCATCGAGCGCCCGGCCGGGCAGTTCCGCCTTGAGGATTTCCCAGCCTTCGTGTTCGGCGTCCCGCTCGAAGCCGAGCACCTGCCCATGGAGCTGCGCGATGCGCGGATTGAGCGCGCCGGTGAAGCTGTCGGGAACGATGAAGGCGACCTCGTAGATCGGCTCGAGCAGCACCGATCCGGCCTCCTTGACCGCCTCGCGGACGCCCATCATGCCGGCGATCTTGAAGGCCATGTCGGAGCTGTCCACCGGATGATGCTGGCCATCATAGAGGGTGAGCGCGACGTCGATCACCGGGAAGCCGAGCGGCCCGCGCTCGAGTCCTTCCTTCATGCCGGCCTCGACCGAGGGGATGTATTGGCGCGGCACCGCGCCGCCGTGGATCGTCTCTTCGAAATGGAAGCCGCTGCCGCGCGGGGCCGGGTTCAGCTTGAACTTGATGTCGGCGAACTGTCCAGCGCCGCCGGTCTGCTTCTTGTGGCGATAGTGCTTGTCAACGGCGCGCGCGACGGTTTCGCGATAGCTCGGCCGGCTGGTGCCGAGATCGACACCGATGCCGAAGTCCTTTTCCAGCATCTCGGCGACGCGGCGGAAGTGCAGATCGCCCTGTCCCTCGATCATCAGGGCGCCTTCGGCCTCGTCATGGCCGACCTTCAGCGAGCGGTCGTCGGAGGCGAGCTTTTGCAGGGCCTCGCCGAGACGGACTTCGTCCTTGGCGTTCTTCGCATGGATGGTCGCGCGTGCCTGCGGCGCCAGGACGGGGACGGGATGGGCAAGCGTCACTTCGCCCTTTTCATCATAGGCAGCGCCGGTGGACAGCGCCTCGGTTTTGACCAGTTTCGCCACTGCGCCTTCGGGCAGCTCGGCGAGCGTGCCGGAGCCGGCCACCGGCATCATCTGCCCGAGCTTGACGCCGCCGACCATATCCCCGGTCTTCAAGACGCCCTTGAGCGCGCGCAGCAGCGCCACCTTGCCGAGGTGCTTTTCGTGATGGGCGTGGATGATCCCGGCCCGCGCCGCCTCGTTCAGGCGATGGGCGCGGGTTTCGGCGACTTCCGGTGCTTCATGGCGCAGCGCCTTCATCAGCCGGTTGAGGCCGTGATGTTCGGCGGCGGCACCGAAGAGGACGGGAAAGGCCCGATCCTCGCGCAATACCTTAGCACACAGCGCATAGAGCGCATCCGAGGGCGGCGCCTTGTCCTCGATCAGCTGTTCGAGCAGGGTATCGTCGAAGTCGGCCAGAGTCTCGAGCAGTTCGCTGCGGGCCTGTTCCTCGCGCTCGCGCACCTCGGCGGGAACCTCGACCAGCGCCGACGGCTCGCCGGGACGGTAGCGCCAGGCCCGTTCGGAGATCAGATCGACGGCGCCGACCACCTCGTCGCCTTCGCGCACCGGCACCTGGCGGACCAGCAGCGGAAGGTTGGAAAAATGCTGCAGGGCAGCGACGAGATCGGAAAGACGCGCTTCCGATTCGCGGATCCGGTTGATGAAGAGAACCGCCGGGATCGCCGCATCCTCGACCATCCGGATCGCCGGTGCGGCGAGTACCGCCTGTTCGGGATCCGGCGGCACGACGACAAGCGCAATATCCGAGAACTGAAGCGCATCAAGCGCGGTCTGTGCGAGATCAACGGCGCCGGGCGCATCGAGCGCGATCCACGGGTCGTCGAGATAGGAGAACCGATAGATGCCGAGCGGCCCACTTTCCTCTCGTTTTGCCGCCTGTCCTTCAAGACCGGCAAGCGCTTCGACCAGCGTCGTCTTGCCGACGCCGGCCGGCCCCAGAACCGTCATCACGCGTGTACCGTGCTGCGCGGCCATGCCTTCACCTCCCATGCTTCGATCGCATGCGGCCACGCCGTTCGCCGATCGCGCGCGGGCCGCCCTGCGACACCGTCCCGACTGCCGGGCATTGTCGGACCTTGATGCGGACGATGCAAGAGGCGTGAGGATGCGGGTCGGCGTCTTCAGGAAACCCGGGCGATATTGCGTTGCCCCTGGCGGCGGACGGTAAGCGGCCGACCAACAGGCCGCTCGCCCATCAGGGCCTTAAGCGAGGATGTCTCGCCCGGTTCCGTCACCGCGACGAAGCGGGGTCCTTCACCGTCGCTGCCGAGGCGGCCATAGAGCAGGCCGTGGCGGGGTGCGCCCGAGCGATCGAAGATCACGGTTGCCGCCTCGACCAGACCGTCGCCTTCCGGTGTCTCGGTGAAGGATGGCGCGGCAAGGGCGTCGATGCGGGCCTGAGCGTCGGTTGACGGCCGGCGATGCCAGGCGGCCTTCGGCGGCCGGTTCGCATAGACACCGAAGGCATGCTTGGTCAGGTACCAGCCATTGGCGGTAATGAGGCCGAAGGTGGGCTCGTCCCGCCGGCGCAGACGATCCGCCATCTCGGCGATCGCGAAGAGGGAATAGCCGTTGCCGGGTCCGCCGAAGAAGGGCAGGCCGCCGGTGACGGTCAGGCCGCGCGGGTCGTCCTCGGCAAGGCCGAGGGCGCGTGCCGCGACCTCGACGGCGCTCGGAAAACAACTGTAGAGATCGAAAAGATCGATCTCGTCGATACCGATCCCGGCCTGCGCCAGGGCGGCCCGTGCCCCGACCTCGATGGCCGGTGCGCGGGCGAAATCGACGCGTTCGGCAAGGAACCACTTCTCGCTCACTTCCGCACTGCCGGCAAGAAAGACCCAGCGGTCGGGCGGGATGGCAAGCCGGCGTGCCTCGCCGACCGTAGTGAGCAGCACGGCGGCCGCCTGATCGACGAACATCTGCGCGCACAGCCGGCGGGTATAGGGCCAGGCGATCATCCGATTGTCGGGACCTTCGCGCCAGATCTCATCCGACGTGCGGGCGGTGCAGTCCCAGGCATGCGGGTTGGCGGCGGCGACCATCGAAAATCGCGCGAAAAGGCTGCCGATGCGCTGCCGGTGGACGCTCATCGCGCGGCCTTCAGCGGCGGCGATGGCACTTTCGAAGAGCGGATAGACATGGGTTGGCTCGGCAATGCCATGGGCGAGCTCGTGCGGGCTCATCCCGGGGCGGGGATCGCCGGGGGTCTGCAGCGCCGGCGCATCCTCGCCCGCCGCCTCGCGCCAGTCGAGGGCCGCACCCGCCTTCTTCGCCAGACGCTGTCCCGCCATTGCCTCGCCGGCGATGATCAGAGCGGCGCGCCCTTCACCGCGCTGCAGACGTTCGGCGAGCAGGGAGACCATCATCTGAGGCGTGTCGCCGCCGACCATCGGGTACCAGGCATGTTTAGGCCGGCAGCCGATCCGCCGGGCCACGGCATCCGGATAATTCTCCGGTCCGCCGAAAGGTGAGGCGAATTGCGGAGAGGAATCGGCGAAGGTGCGGATCACCGCCAGATGATCGACCGCTTCGCACAGTTGTCGATCGGCCCGGGCATCGGCAAGAGCGGAACGCGCCGCTTCGGCCATCAGGTCCTGAGGCGAGCGTATCTCATCCAGAACCGATGCCCGGTGGGTAAGCTGTGCGATGCCAACCAGTACAGGTGCGTTCTCGTCCATCCTTTTCCTCTCGATTCGTTCAGGCTCGTCCCGTCCCACCTCATCCTGTCCGCCCCCTTGTCGGCAAGATGGGCGATGGGGCGTTTTCCATCTGCTTCTCCTTCCATGCCATGAACGGTACCGTCGGGCGATGCTCATGCCGTACACGGCTGCCGGAAACCGCAGGCTGAACCATAGTGGAGATTCCCGCCGCTTTCCTTGCATGGTGGGACAAGTTACGGCATCAAGTCCCCGGATCACGAACGGAGCATGACAAGGGTATCTTCCTCGCATGAACCGCCGCTTCAAATGGCTGCTGATTTTGGCCGCTCTGGCATTGTTCGCCTTCGCGGCGTGGCTGCGCTTTGCACCGCACGAAGGCAGCGGAAACCATCGCCGCATGGGCGGCGCGGTCCCGGTCGAGGTCGTCGTCGTTCAACCGGTCCGCTTCGTCGATCGGATCGAGGCGTTGGGAACGGCGAAGGCGAATGAATCCGTCACGCTGACGGCGCGGGTTTCCGAGGTCGTTGACAAGGTCCATTTCCAGGACGGCCAGCTGGTGAAGAAGGGAACCGTTCTCGTCGAATTCGACCGCCGCGAAGAGGAAGCCCGTTTGCGCGAGGCGGAAGCGGCGCTCAAGGAGGCCGAACAGCAGCTCGCCCGCACTCGCGATCTGGTCCGCCGCGGCAATGCCTCGCGTGCGACGCTCGACGAGCGCGAACGGGACGTCGCTCAGGCACGTGCCCGGGTTGCCGCCGCCCGCGCGCAGCTGGCCGACCGTGTCGTGCGGGCCCCGTTCGACGGTGTTCTCGGCCTGCGACAGGTCAGCCCCGGCGCTCTGGTCTCGCCCGGAACGACGATCACCACGATCGACGATGTCACGCCGATCAAGCTGGACTTTTCGGTACCCGAACGCTTCATCTCGGCTCTGCGCCCGGGCCAGCGCATCCGTGCCCGCGCCGCAGCTTGGCCGGATCGTGTCTTCGAGGGGAAGATCGAAACGATCGCGACCCGGGTCGATCCGGTCACCCGTGCGGTAACGGTGCGCGCCGTGCTGCCCAATGACGAGGGGATGATCCGCCCGGGCATGCTGCTCAGCGTCGAAGTGCTGGGGGCCAGCCGCGAGAACCCGGCGGTGCCGGAAGAGGCGCTGCTGCTGATCGGGCGCGAACATTACGTCTTCGTCATCGATGACGAAGACGTCGCCGAGCAGCGCCGGGTCATCATCGGCACCCGACTGCCCGGACTCGTCGAGGTCCGAGAAGGCCTGAAGGCTGGCGAGCGGGTGGTGGTTGCAGGCATCCTGCGGCTGCGGCCGGGGGCGAAAGTGCGTGTCGTGCGCACCCGTAAGCTGCCGAGCGGGGCGACCGGGCAATAGGGCGCCCGGGGAATTGCGCGCCCGGGCACACCGCCCGTTCGTCCGCGGCGTGGTGGGTGCGGGCGTTCGCCATGAGGAGAATCGGCGATGTGGCTGTCAGACGTATCCGTCAAGCGACCGGTGTTCGCGACCGTCATCAGCCTGCTGCTGGTGGTGCTCGGGATCATCGCCTTCTCTCGCCTGCCGGTCCGCGAGCTGCCGAACATCGATCCGCCGGTCGTTTCGGTGGAAACCGGCTATCCGGGCGCTGCGGCGGCAGTCGTTGAGACCCGCATCACCAAGCCGATCGAAGACCAGATCGCCGGCATCGAGGGGATCCGCTCGATTTCCTCATCGAGTCGCGACGGGCAGTCGAACGTCGTCATCGAGTTCACGCTGTCCCGCGATATCGATGCCGCCGCCAATGACGTGCGCGACCGTATCGCCCGCGTCATCGGGCGGCTGCCGGAAGAAGCGGATCCGCCGCGCATTGCGAAGGTGGACAGCGATACCCGGCCGATCATGTGGTATTCGCTTTCCTCGCCGGCACGTCCATGGCCGGCGCTGACCGATTTCGCGGAGCGCAACATCGTCGATCGCCTCTCGGTCGTCGAAGGCGTGGCACGGGTTCAGAT
>RFIU01000054.1 GCA_003695555.1 Alphaproteobacteria bacterium | reverse complement strand
GATCCGGCGCGCCTTCGATCTCGATGGCACGCCGCTGCGTTTTCTGGTTCGCAAGTCGGAAAATCCTTACGCCGGTGGCCGAAAGACCAAGCGCCAGCGGCTGGCCGAACGCCGGACCCGACGCGCCCATTGAACGGGGGCGGGAAGAAGGCCCGCACTAGCTTGATGTCCTGGTGCTCAGGACAGGAAAACGATGTCCTCAGGCTGCCGCCGCGTCGGCTCCGCCGTCCTCGGCCGTCTCGTCCCGGTCGGCAGGGCCGCCTTCAAGGATGAAGAGACGGTCGCAATAGGGGCATTCGACCCGCCCCTCGTCGCCGAGATCCAGAAAGACCCGCGGATGACCGAGTGGCCCTTCGCCCCCATCGCAGGCGACGATCCGTTCCTTCACCTTGATGACCTCGGGTGGCGGAATGCTCATCGATCTGCTCCCGAACTGCCTTGCCGTCAGGCGGATGGTCCTAGCCGTCCGCTGCTCGCCCTCCTATAGCGGAAGCCGCGATGACGCCGCAAGCACCCTCGCGCGCGCATCTGCCGCTCGCCCCATGCCGCACATGTGATTGACGGGCCGCGCGAGGCGGTGATAGCGCAGAGTTCCTGCCTTCCGGTCCATGCATGCCGGAAGCCTCCGCGAAATCTGCATGAGGAGCCGTCATGAGCCGTCCCCCCGCGATCCGCGCCCGCAAGCTGGAAAAGCGCTATGCCGGCGGTGTCCATGCCCTCAAGGGCATCGATCTCGACATCCCCCAAGGCTCGCTCTTCGGACTGCTCGGACCCAACGGGGCAGGCAAGTCCACCTTCATCAACATTCTTGCCGGCCTCGTCACCAAGACGTCGGGCAAGGTCGATATCTGGGGGTTCGACATCGACGACAACCCCCGCAATGCCCGTGTCTCAATCGGCGTGGTGCCGCAGGAGCTGGTCTTCGATGCCTTCTTCACGCCTTGGGAAATGCTCGAGGTGCAGGCCGGCATGTATGGCGTACCGAAGCATCAGCGACGCACCGAGGAACTGCTGCGTGCGGTAAGGCTGTGGGACAAGCGCGACGCCTATTCGCGCACCCTTTCGGGCGGTATGAAGCGGCGCCTGCTGGTCGCCAAGGCGATGGTCCATTCGCCACCCGTGCTGATTCTCGATGAGCCGACGGCCGGCGTCGATATCGAGCTGAGGCAGCAGCTGTGGGGATATGTGCGGGAGCTCAATGCCCGCGGCGTCACCATCGTGCTGACCACGCATTACCTGGAAGAGGCGGAAGAACTCTGCGATACCATCGCCATCATCAATCATGGCGAGGTGATCTGCTGCGAACCGACGCCGCAGCTTCTCGCACGCATCGACGAAAAGGAAATCGTCCTGGACCTGGACGCTCCGCTCAAGGAAGTGCCGGAAGCTTTTCGCCGCTTCCACACCCGCCAGCCGCGCCCCGATCGGCTGGTGATCCAGATTTCACGCCAGGAAGTCGATCTTGACGCGGTGATCGCGGCGATCCACGAAGCGGGCCTGCGGATCCGTGACCTTAGAACCAGCGAAACCGATCTTGAAGACATCTTCCTGCAGCTCACCCGTGCCGACGATGCCGAGGCGCAGCGGGAACCGGTGCGATGAAGCCTGAGGTGGCCGGATGATGAGCGCTGATGAAACGGCCCATTCCTTCGATGTGCTGATCATCGGTTCGGGCGCCGCTGGCCTGACAGTCGCGCTTGATCTGCCTGAAGATCTGCGCGTTGCGGTGGTATCCAAAGATGCGCTCAATGCCGGCGCGACCGCACGCGCCCAAGGCGGGATCGCTGCGGTTCTGGCCGAAGGCGACACGATCGAAAGCCACATCGCCGATACGCTGGAGGCGGGCGCCGGACTGTGCCGGGAAGATGTGGTTCGTTTCGTCGTCGAGCGCGGCCCGCAGGCGATCCGAAAACTGATCCGGCTTGGCGTGCCCTTCACCCGCGGCGCAGCACTGGCCGAAGAGGGGTTCGGCTATCACCTGACCCGCGAAGGCGGGCATTCGCAGCGTCGCGTCATTCATGTCGAGGACGCGACAGGGCGCGCCCTTCAGGAAACTCTGGAACGGCGCGTGCGGGCGGCGTCGAACATTCAGGTGTTCGAACGACTGCTGGCAATCGACCTGATCCGCGCCCGCCATCTGGAAAGCCCGGGAGGCGATGACCAGCGACGCGTACACGGCGCCTATTTCCTCGATCGGGAGGCCGGACGGGTGCTGCCCATGACCGCCCGCGCGACGGTGCTGGCAACCGGCGGGGCGAGCCGGGTCTATCTCTACAGCTCGAACCCCGACGCGGCCACCGGTGACGGTATCGCAATGGCCTGGCGGGCGGGCTGCCGGGTCGCGAACATGGAGTTCAATCAGTTCCACCCGACCTGCCTCTATCATCCGAAGGCCAAGACCTTCCTGATTTCGGAAGCCCTGCGCGGCGAAGGCGCGGTGCTGCGATTGCCCGACGGCGAGCGCTTCATGCCCCGTTTCGACAGTCGTGCCGAGCTTGCCCCGCGCGATATCGTCGCGCGCGCCATCGACCACGAAATGAAGCGGCTGGGGCTCGATCATGTGCTGCTCGACATCTCGCACCAGGACCCCGACTTCGTCATCGGCCATTTTCCGAACATCTATCGGCGTTGTCTGGAATTCGGCATCGACATCACCAAGGAGCCGATCCCGGTGGTGCCGGCCGCCCATTACACCTGCGGCGGTGTCGTCACCGACCTTGCGGCACGTACCGATCTGGAGGCGCTCTATGCGGTCGGCGAATGTGCCTTCACCGGCCTGCACGGGGCCAATCGGATGGCCTCGAACTCGCTGCTCGAATGCCTCGTCTTCGGTGAGGCGGCGGCGCATGATATCGCTGAACGATTCGCCGATCTGCCGCCGCCGGGCATCGCCCGCCCCTGGGATGAAAGCCGGGTGACCGATTCCGACGAGGAGATCGTCGTCCGCCACAACTGGGCAGAGCTGCGCCGCTTCATGTGGGACTATGTAGGGATCGTTCGGACCGACAAGCGGCTGGAACGCGCCCGCCATCGCGTCGATCTGCTTACCGCCGAGATACAGGACTATTACGGAAACTTCCGTGTCACCGGCGATCTTCTGGAGCTGCGCAATCTGGTCACCGTCGCCGATCTGATCGTCCGCTCGGCCCGCTTACGCAAGGAGTCGCGCGGCCTTCACTATACGCTCGACTATCCCGAGCCGCTCCCGCAAGCCCGGGATACGGTGCTGACCCCCTGAAAACCAGCACCTTCCAGCGCCTTCCCGCCCTTGCCTGCGCGCGCTGCTTGGCGCTAGATTGCCCACCATGCGGATCGAAGGTCCATCGAAGCCGCGCGGCCCCACCGGCCCGCGCAAGAGCGAGAAGAAGTCTTCCGCTTCGAAGAGCGGCTTTTCGCAGGCTCTCAGCGGTGGAGCGGGCGAGGCGCAAGCGAGTTCGCCCGCCCATCAGACCGCGCCGATCGCTGCCGTCGATGCGCTGATCGCGCTGCAGGAGGCGGGTTCGGAACAAAGCGGCGCACACCATCAGGCCTTCGAACGCGGCCACCGGATGCTTGATCTGCTGGAGGAAATCCGGCGCGGAATCCTGCTCGGCAGCATCCCTCGCAGCAAGCTCGAGACCCTTGCCCGACTGGCCCGTGAACGCCGCAGTCGCTTCGTCGAACCCGGCCTTGCCGCCGTATTGGAAGAAATCGAACTGCGTGCCGAAGTCGAGCTGGCAAAGCTCGAACGCGGGGCGGCAGACGATGGCGATGAGGCTTCCCGTTAAGCCTTGCTCCACCATTCCCGAATCATTATAAAGCGTCCCGCACCTTGGCGGGCAATAATATTGCCCGATCCCGGTGGCCCGGCGGCAGCGGGGAAATGTCCCCCCATACCCCGCCGGAGGGTGCGAGTACGCAAGGGAGTGTGTATGGGCATGACCTCTTCGATCGAGCTTCCGCCCGATTATCGTCCCTCGCCGGACGAGGAATTCATGAACCCCAGACAAAGGGAATATTTCCGCCAAAAGCTCCTGAAATGGCGTGAGGAAATCCTCAAGGAAGCCAAGGAGACACTGATCAGCCTTCAACAGGAAAGCCTCAAGGAACCGGACATCGCCGATCGCGCAACGTCCGAGACCGACTGGTCGCTGCATTTGCGAACCCGCGACCGCCAGCGCAAGCTAATCGCCAAGATCGACGCGGCGCTCAAGCGGATCGAAACCGGTGAATACGGCTATTGCGAGGTGACGGGAGAGCCGATCAGCCTGAAACGGCTCGATGCCCGTCCCGTCGCCACCATGACGCTGGAGGCGCAGGAACAGCACGAGCGCAGGGAAAAGGTCTATCGCGACGACTGAAGGTTCGTGAAGCCGCCGGGACGATGGCCAGCCGAACGTCCCTTGAGCGGTGTGCAGCGGAGGGGAGAGTGACGCCCGCCCCGGCCAACCCGGAGCGGGCGTCATCTGTTGCGGCATCCCGATGGCGTCGTTTCGGCTCAGAATGGGAAAATGATGTCATAGAGCTGCTGGCCGTAGCGCGGCTGCTGCACGTCGGTAAGCTGACCGCGACCGCCGTAGGAGATCCGTGCCTCGGCGATCTGGGTGTGTCGGATCGTGTTGGTAGAGGAAATGTCCTGCGGCCGGACGATACCGGCGATATAGAGCTCGCGCACCTCGAAGTTCACCCGCACCTCCTGGCGCCCCTCGATCACCAGATTGCCGTTCGGCAGCACGCCGACGACGATCGCGGCGACCGTCAGCTTGATGCTTTCCTTGCGATCGACCTTGCCCTCGCCGGCATTCGATGTCGCCGAACCAAATGAGGTCAGATTGTCCGGCTGCACGGCATCCGGCAGAAAGGTCTTGAGCTGGCTTTCATAGCCCAGAAAGCTCGACAGGTTCGCCTTGTCATTGTTGTCGCGGGTGCGCGTCGTCTTGTTGGCGATCGCCGCCTCGTCCGCGATATCGATCTCGACCGTCAGGATATCGCCCACCCGGCTGGCACGCTGGTCGCGGAAGAAGGCCCGCGCCCCAGTCCGCCAGAGGCTCGCCGGCATCGAAGGTACCGAGGCCGGGTCAGGGGCGGGTACCGAGATCGAACGCTGCACCGGCGGTGCCGGCGCCTTGGCGATCGGTTTCAGGTCGGGCGCCTTGCCGATATTGGCGATCCGCTCGCCGACCGCGCAGGCCCCGAGCGATGTGCTGAGCACAAAGAGCATCGCCATCCGCGCCATTCCGCCGATGCCGGCTGTCCGATCCTTCCAGAGATGCGTCTTCATTCTTCGTCTCCCTCGAAATGCGTTCGTTCCGTGATCACGGGCATCAGCGGACATGTCCGGCCCGCGCAGCCAGCACCGCACGCGCCATCGCGATATCGACCCGCCCGGCCGCAACCACGGTTCCCTCGACGGTGCGGCGGGTACGCGGATTGAGCAGCAGAATGCTGTCGCCGAGCGCGCCGTCCTGCATCGCCTTGCCGATCGCGCTGAGCACCATCGCGCCATGGCGCACCTGCATGGTGACGAGGCTTCCCTTGCGCACCAGCACCGGGCGCTCGATGTCGCCTTG
>RFIU01000053.1 GCA_003695555.1 Alphaproteobacteria bacterium | reverse complement strand
GGTATGAATGGCAGGCCCCGGCAAGCGGATCCGGCCCACGACAGCCCTGGCTGCTGCGGCTGCGCGCCGAAGCCGCGCGGCCCTTCGCCTTCGCCGGCCTGTGGACGCGGCGGCCCCACCCCGAATGCCCCGGCGCGGTACTCGATAGCGTGGCGATCCTGACGATGCCGACACCACCCGAATTTTCCGACATTCACGGCCGCTCGCCGCTGGTCCCGGTGGAGGAGGATTGGGCGCGCTGGCTGGATCCGCGAACGCCCCCGCCCCCCTGGCCATCATCGCAATTGCGTCCGGTCCCGGCCGATGCGATCGAGGCCTGGCCCGTCTCTCGCCGGGTCAACCGGGTGGAAAACGACGATCCGGGCCTCATCGCACCACTTATGGGCGGCGCCCGGATGCCGTCGGGCGATCTTTTCGAGGACCGCTGAGTCCGCTTCAGATGCGCTCGGGACGTCGGAAATCCAGATGCCCGCGCATCTCGACGGCAAGCGCCAGCATGACGCCGGCTCCCAGACTGTTGAAGATCGCCGAACCGATCATCGAAAGCCGGGTCGGAATCCCTTCATCGGTAAAGAGCTGATCCCAGACGAATCCGGCAAGCCCGAAGATCAGAGCGACCACGAAGAAGGCGAGCAGATAGGCCCTTCCTTGCCGCATCATCGCCTGAAAGGCAAGGTGGATCGGCGTTCGGCCTTCGATCGCGGTTTCGACGACGGCGAGCTGGAAGGCCGACGAGAGCGGCAGATAGAGAAGAATCGCGATGATCGCGACGATCACCTGCATGATGAGCTTGCCGCCGGCCGCCTGAACATTGATGCCGACAAGTCCGAGCACCGCCTGAAAGAGGATGACGAAAAGAAACAGCGGAACGCCGAGCAGGATCGCCCAGCCGATGAAGGCGACGGTCCGCCACATCACGGCCAGTGCCCGCCCGAACAGACCGTCACCGGCCGCTGGGCGGCCGAGGGCGGCGGCGCGTCCCCACAGGGTGGCGAAGAAACCGAAGGCGATGATCGCACCGATGATCAGGATCAGAAAGGGGCCGAGCAGGCGCTTTCCCGCTTCCTGAATGGCCGCCGGATCCCCGCCGCCGGTGGCTTCCCGGATCGCGCGCAGCGGCTCGAGCAACGGCAGATAAAGCAGAATATTGGCGACCGCATAGAGTCCCACCAGCACCAGAAAGATCTGGCTCTCGCGTGAGATGCGGGCGAATGCGCCGCGCAGCAGATCGCCTGCCGTCGGTTCCTCTGTGGTTGCGGTCTCGCTCATGGATCGTGCCTCCCTGTCACTGTCTGCCCCCGTCCCCCATGAGGACCATGTCCCGATTCGCCGGGTACGAACGGTCCTGCGCACGCGAAAACTGCCACAAACGGGGGAACTTGTCGAGAAAGAGCACGAAGGAATTCAAGCCCGGAGCGGATCGACGCCGTTCACCCCTCGTCGTCAATCCCGTGACCGCGCTTGGGGACCAGAACCGAGCGGATGAACTCGCAGACCATCACGCCATCCTGATTGAAGCCGCGGGTCTTGACGGTGACGATGCCCTGGGTCGGACGCGATTTCGACTCGCGCACTTCCAGCACCTCCGATTCGGCAGTGAGCGTATCGCCGACGAAAACCGGGGCGGTCATCCGGATGTCCTTCCAGCCGAGATTGGCGATCGCCTTCTGGCTGATGTCGCTGACCGACATGCCGAGCAGCAGCGAGACGGTGAAGGAGGATACCACCAGCGGCCGGCCGAATTCGGACTTTTTCGCATACTCCTTGTCGAAGTGCAGCGGGTGGGTGTTCATGGTCAGCAGGGTGAACCAGCTATTGTCGGTCTCGGTGATGGTGCGTCCCGGTCGGTGCTCATAGATGTCGCCGACTCGGAAGTCCTCGAAATAGCGGCCGAAGCTTTCCCGATAGCGGTTCTCGCCGACCTTGACATGCTGCTGGACCATTGACGCTGCTCCTCTGGCTGTGGGAATCCGTTCGTGAGAACGAAGGATGATCCGTTTCGGGACAGCCTAATCGCCATTGTGCGCCGCAACAAGCCCCCTGCGCCGGCAGGGGAGGAGAGAGCCGGGCGGTGGGGCGAAGTCGTCAAGGGCGGGCGTGCTAAACAGGCACGTCTCTGGGAAGGACAAGGAAGGAATGCTGCCGGATGTCCGAAGGACCGCTGTCGCATCTCAAGGTTCTCGATCTCTCGCGCGTGCTGGCGGGACCGTTCGCGGCTCAGATTCTCGGCGATCTCGGCGCCGAGGTGATCAAGGTCGAGCGCCCGGCGAGCGGCGATGACACCCGCCACTGGGGGCCGCCTTGGCACGAATCGCCCGACGGCAGCCTGCGCGAGGCCGCCTATTATCTTTCCGCCAATCGCAACAAGCGCTCCGTCGCGATCGACTTCCGCACCGCGGCGGGTGCCGATCTGGTGCGCCGCCTTGCGCGCCGTTGCGATGTCGTGATCGAAAACTACAGGGTCGGAACCCTGGCGCGCCATGGCCTCGACTATCCGTCGCTGGTAGCCGAGAATGCGGGGCTGGTCTATTGCTCGGTCACCGGTTTCGGTCAGGACGGGCCTTGGGCGGCCAGACCCGGCTATGACTTCCTGATTCAGGGTCTGTCGGGGCTGATGAGCATCACCGGCGATCCCGATGGCCCGCCGATGAAGGTCGGTGTCGCGGTCGCCGATCTGACCACCGGCATGCAGGCGGTGATCGCCATTCTGGCGGCGCTTGCCGAGCGCGAGCAGAGCGGCCGGGGGCAGTACATCGACATGGCGCTGTTCGATACCTGCGTCGGCTGGCTGGCCAATCAGGCGATGAACTACCTGGTCTCGGGCCGCGCGCCGATGCGCCGGGGCAATGCGCATCCCAATATCGTTCCCTATCAGGACTTCCCGACCGCCGACCGACGGATCATCATCTGCGTCGGAAACGAGGGACAGTTCGCGCGTCTGGCCGAGGTGCTGGGGCGTCCCGACTGGCCCACCGATCCCCGCTTCTCGATTAATGAGGCGCGGGTGCGCCATCGCGAGATTCTCGTCGGTCTGATCGCCGAACGGCTGATGGAACATCCCGCCGATCACTGGCTGGCGGCGCTGGAGAAGGCTGCCGTACCTTCGGGACCGATCCAGGATATCGCCGAGGCCTTCGCCCACCCCCAGGCGATTCATCGCGGTCTTCGGGTCGAGGTCGCCCATCCTGAACTCGGCGCCGTTGCGACGGTCGCCAATCCGATCCGTCTGTCGCGCACGCCGGTTTCCTATCGGCTGGCCCCGCCGCGGCTGGGCGAGCACACCGACGAGATCCTGCGCGCCGCCGGACTGGCTGCTGACGAGATCGCGGAACTGCGGGCGAAAGGCGTGTTGGGCTGACACGATCGGCGGCTTGCCCAGGGTGCGTTGGAGGACGGATGATGCCGATCGCCCCGGGGAATCTCTCGCCGGCAGGCGGATCGTGAGAGGGGAGAAACACCATGGACTTTCGTGACAAGGTGGTCTCGATCACCGGCGCCTCGAGCGGCATCGGCGAGGCGCTGGCCCACGTGCTGGCCGAACGCGGGGCGAAGCTCGTGCTCTCGGCCAGACGTGGCGAGGAGTTGGAACGGGTGAAGCGCGAGATTGTCGAGAACGGCGCGGCGGGCGAAGGCGATATCGTCGTGCTGGCCTTCGACGTCACCGACGAAGCGGCGCTCGACGATGTGGTGGCGCGCGCCCGCGATGCCTTCGGGCGCATCGACGTGCTCGTCAACAATGCCGGTATCTCGCAGCGTTCGCTGGCGCTTGAGACGGACATGAGCGTCTATCGCCGGATCATGGAGGTCGATTTCTTCGCCCCCGTCGCCCTTGCGCTCAAGGTCGCGCCCGAAATGGTCGCGCGCGGCGAGGGGCTGATTGTGGTCACGGCTTCGGTCGCCGGCAAGCTCGGCGTACAATTGCGCACCGCCTATTGCGCTGCCAAGCACGCGGTGATGGGCTTTCACGATGCGTTGCGCGCCGAACTTGCCGAGCATGGTGTCAAGGTCGCGACCATCGTACCCGGCTTCATCCGCACCGATATCGGCCGCCATGCCCTGAAGGGCGACGGCAGCGAAACCGGTCATCAGACCGAGGCGATCGCCGGCGGCATGGATCCGATGAAGGCGGCGCGGGTGATCGTGCGCGGTCTCGAGCGCGGACGTCCGGAAATTCCGGTCGGAGAAGGGGCGGAGATGCACGCCCTGTGGATCAAGCGGCTGTTTCCGCGGCTCGCCTTCCGTATTGCTGAAAAGG
>RFIU01000052.1 GCA_003695555.1 Alphaproteobacteria bacterium | reverse complement strand
GACATCTATTCGATCGAGGATCTGGCGCAGCTGATCTACGACCTGAAACAGATCAATCCGACGGCGCGCGTCGGTGTCAAGCTGGTCAGCGCCGCCGGCATCGGCACCATCGCTGCTGGCGTCGCCAAGGCGCATGCCGACGTCATCACCATCTCCGGCCATTCCGGTGGCACCGGTGCCAGCCCGCTGACATCGATCAAGTTCGCCGGCACGCCATGGGAGATCGGACTTGCCGAGGTCCATCAGGTGCTCACCCTGAACGGTCTGCGCGGGCGCGTGCGGCTGCGCGTTGATGGCGGCATCAAGTCGGGCCGCGACATCCTGATCGGGGCTCTGCTCGGTGCCGAGGAATTCGGCATCGGCACCGCCTCGCTGCTCTCGCTCGGCTGCCTGATGGTCCGACAATGCCACACCAACCGCTGCCCGGTCGGCATCTGCACCCAGGACGAGGCATTGCGCGGCAAGTTCACTGGTCATGCCGACAAGGTGATCAATCTGATGACCTTCCTGGCCGAGGACGTACGCGAACGGCTCGCCCGTCTCGGCGCGCGCAGTTTTCAGGAAATCGTCGGCCGCGCCGATCTGCTGACCCAGGTACGGCGTGGCGCGGGGCGGATCGACGACCTCGATCTCAACCCGCTGCTGGTCCGCGTCGAATCGGCGCGCAAGGGCGCCGGCTGCACGATCGAGGGGCGCAATCCGGTGCCCGACACCCTTGATGCGCAGATGCTCAAGGATGCGCTGCCGGTCTTCGAACGCGGCGAGAAGATGCAGCTCTCCTACATCGTCCGCAACACCCACCGGGCGGTCGGCACGCGCTTTTCCTCGGCGCTGGTGCGTCGCTTCGGGCCGGACGGGCTGGACGAGGGCCATGTCACGGTCCAGCTCAAGGGATCGGCGGGTCAATCGCTCGGCGCCTTCGCGGTCAAGGGTCTCAAGCTCGTCGTCTTCGGCGAGGCCAATGATTATGTCGCAAAGGGCCTGTCGGGCGCGACCGTCGTCGTCCGGCCGCCGGCACGCTCGCGCCTGCTCGCGCATGAGAATGTGATCATTGGCAATACCGTGCTCTATGGCGCGACCTCGGGCGCGCTGTTCGCCGCCGGACAGGCGGGCGAGCGCTTCGCAGTGCGCAACTCCGGCGCGATCGCCGTGGTCGAGGGGGTCGGTGACAATGGCTGCGAGTACATGACGGGCGGTACCGTCGTGATCCTCGGGCCCATCGGCGACAATTTCGGTGCGGGCATGACCGGCGGCATCGCCTTCGTGCTTGATGAGCACGGCGGGCTCGATGCGGTGATCAATCCCGATTCGGTGGTCGTCGGCCCGGTAGAGGCGCAAGCGGACATCGAACGGCTGAAGTCCCTGCTCGAACGGCATCATCTGGAGACGGGGTCGCTGAAGGCGGCCCTGCTGCTCGACGACTTCGAGACGGCATTGAAGCAGTTCCGCCGTGTCGCCGGCGCCGACGAGGAGCGCCTGCGTTGCGCGGCCGGCGAGCAGGAAACAGTGCGCGCGATTGCCGGTTAGGGCGATTCCCGTCGGCCTGAAGGGGGTGGGGCCGCTTGAAGGGTGCCCGGATCCGCTGTGCCTCATACCCTCACCCGGCGGGCATCATGGCCGACCGGGTGGCGAGCGGATGACGGGCGATGAAGGCGGGCGATGAGGTCGGGCAAGAGAGTCGAACGAGGTGGCGTCGAGGTGGTGTGACCGACACGCCTGACTCAGCCCCCCGCGGCCCCCGCTTCGGCGGTCTGTTCCGCGGTTTCGACCGCCTGACCGAGATTGAGGAAGTTCGCCACCGTGCTCTGGCCGATGAGCGCCGCCACCGCCAGAATGACGAGGCTGGCGACCGCCAGGATCAGTCCGTATTCGAGAATCGTCGTGCCGGCGTCATCGCGCCTGAAGCGGCGAAGGCGCACACGCGCCGACCTTCTCAACACTGTCCCCATGACCGCCTCTCTGCCGGGCTGTTGCGGACCCCTAGGGAGACGAGATTAGGGCGCAGTGGTTGCGGAATGCTTGCGCGGTGGAGACAATTCGCGACAAATGCGTCCGAAGACAGTCCGCTGACATTGCGAAGGAAGGCCGACCCCATGAGCGATTTCGAACCCTGCCCGCCGCGCCCGGTGCGCATCGACGCCGGCCTGCCGATCGTCTGGGTGGCGGCGGCCGCTCTCGTCGATCCGCAAGGGCGGGTGCTGCTCACCGAACGGCCGGCGGGCAAGTCCATGGCGGGGATGTGGGAATTTCCCGGCGGCAAGATGGAGCCGGGCGAGATCCCCGAGGCCGCCCTGCGTCGCGAACTCTATGAGGAGCTCGGCCTCGACGTCTGCATTTCCTGCATGCATCCCTTCGCCTTCGCCTCGCATTCCTATGAGACCTTTCACCTTGCCATGCCGCTGTTCGTCGTACGCCGCTGGGACGGGGTGCCGCGCGCCCGCGAAGGTCAGCGTCTCCAATGGGTGCCGGTCGCGCGTCTGGGCGAACACGCGATGCCGCCGGCCGACCGCCCGCTCGTCAGCCAGCTTCAGGACTGGCTGCTGTGAGCGGGATTCCCGACAGGCGGATGGGCATCGGGCGGGATGGGTTGCGCTGGGCGGGCCATCGGTCTTGCCCTGGATCCGCTTGCCCTTCGATAGTCGCCAGCATGTTCCTCATGTGTTCCCTTTTTCTCCCCGCCCCGCTATGATCCGCAGTGATGAGCGATTCGCGACCATACGGCAAGATGGCCGGATCGGTGGCGGTTCCGTCCGGCCTGGCCTCGCAGCAGACGCCGACGCGCGGGCGCGCCGGGCGCTGGCGAACGCCCGAGCCGGGCCGCCTGCTCGCACGCGGGGCGGCGGTGCTGCTTGCCGATCTTGGATGGGCGGTACTGCATGAGCTGCCGCTCGGCAACCGGCGACGCGTCGATCTGGCGGCGATCGACGCGCGCGGGAGGATCGCCATCGTCGAGGTCAAGTCCTCGCTCGCCGATTGGCGCGCGGATGCCAAATGGCCGGAATATCTGCCCTGGTGCGACCTGTTCTATTTCGCGGTGCCGGAGGATTTCCCCCGTCCCGTTCTGGACGAGGCGGCGGCACGCCCGGCGATCGCCGGCCTGATGGTGGTGGACGGTTTTTCCGGAGCGATTGTGCGTCCGGCCGCCGAACGCCCGCTGCCGGCGGCACGCCGGCGGGCGCTTACCCTGCGTTTCGCGCGTGCCGCGGCCGGGCGGCTCGCCCGACGGGACAGCGGCTTTTCTTTGCGACTTGCCGATGACTGATCACCGCGCGTCGATCGCCGCATCGATCTCGGCTTCCAGAGCGTGCCAGTCCGGCTCCTTCAGCGCCCGGGCGATCCATCCTTCGAGGCGCCGGGCGGCGTCCGGTTCGCCGACAAGCCGGTCGGCGGCCCGGCTCAGCTTCTCGAACAGGGCGCGGCTGCGGGCATGGGTGTCGCCATAACCCTTGACGAGGCGGCGCGCCTCGACCAGTACGCGGGCGAGCGCCGGATCATGCGCGCGCAGCTCGCGCACCTGTGTCAGCCAGTCGTCGATCTCCGCCATTTCCCGCCGATGCCGGAAGGAAAACGGACGCAGACCCTTCGCCGCCCCGACGAGGCGCAGCATCAGAAAACCCGGCAGACCGGAAGTGTGCACGGTACGTCCGTGCCGGAACAGGGGTGCGAGCAGACGGCGTGCGAAACGCGAAGAGAGCAGCCATCGTCCGAGCGGGGCGGGCAGGCTGTCGGCGACCTCCTCGATGCGCGGATGGAAATAGTCGTGCACCTCGGTGAGATGGCGTTCGCCGCTTGCCATCAGTCGCGCCAGTCGCTCGCGCCGCGTCTTCAGCTCGGCAACGCGATAGACGTCCTCATAGGACATCGCAACCGCCAGACGACGGGCGAGTTGTTCGTGAAAGGCCGGGTCGTGTACCGTCCCGTCGGCCTCGCGGAAGGCGGCGAGGCGGTCGAGATAGTCGCGGGCGTGCGCCGGCCCCTGCCAGTCGATCAGACGCGCGATGCCGAGCCGCACCGTCTCGCGCGCGCCCGCCGGCACTTCCGCCGTCAGCCGGGCTTCGAGATCCGCCGGCAGTGTGGCCGGGGTGCAGGAGGCGACGCTATCCTCGGTCGCCTGTCCTTCTCGGCTCTGAACGTCAGTGGCCTCATGCTGCTGGGCGAGGCGGTGGGCTTCGGCAAAGGCGGCCAGCGAGGCATCGACCCCGCGCCCCGATGCGCGGACCGCCTCTTCGAAGCTTTCGCGTGCGAAGGGCAGGGCGCCCGATCCGGCAAGCGCACCGAACAGCGCCGCGCTGATCACCGTGCCGTGGCGCACCGCGACCTCGCGCATGTCGAAGGCGACGAGGTGGCGCGCCGCCTTGCGCGCGGCCCGCCAAACCGCCCGGGCATCCTCCATGCCCGGTCCGGGGGCGGACTTTTCGCGGATCGCATAGTCCCGGTGGGTCGAGGCGATCAGCAGCGTACGGTCCGGTGTCACGAAGCCGCGGAAGATCGCGCGGCCCGCTTCCATCCATTCGGCGGCGATGGCGATATCGACGTCGCCCGGCACCGGCATCAGGGCGAGCACCGGTTCGCGCCCCGCCGCTTCGGCCGCAGCGCGCGGGAAGAGCTCGAGATAATAGACCGTCGCGCCGGTGCGCTGGGCAACGCCGGGCACCGAGGTGGACTGGGCGATCCAGCCTTCACGTTCGGCCGTATCCGTAATCCACTGGCCGAGCACGCCGCCGCCCTGGCCGCCGATCGCGGTGATCGCGATGGTGATCGGGCGGGTGGTGGTCCGCTCGTCGGCGTGCCCGTCCGCTCCCACCGTTTCGTGCAGGGATCCTTCCATCAGGCGGCCTCCCCGGCTGCGTCCGGCCCCGCGCCAGCAAGCGCGAGGATGATGCGCCGGCGCAGGCCGTGCCATGCGCGCGCCAGTGGTCCGGGATTGTGGCGGATGTCGCGGCGGTGGAAGCTCGGACACAGCACCGCGGCATGCGCGACCTCGCCGCAGTTGCCGCAACCGACGCAGGATTCATCGACGAAGGCGACCGGGTCCTCGCGCAAGGGGTCGGGATTGTCTCGGATGGTCAGCGACGGACAGCCCGAGAGCCGGATGCAGGAATGGTCGCCCGTGCAGGTTTCGGCATCGACCCCGAAACGGGCTTCGACCACCTCCCGCCCCTCGGCGATGGCGCGCCGCCGCTCGGGCCGCTCGCGGCGCTGGCGGTTGAGCATGCATTCGCCCTCGGCGATGACGATCTTGGGGCCGCGCGCCTCGGTGGTCAGTGCCTCGTGCAGCGTCTCCTTCATGGTCTCGACGTCATAGGAACGCACCCGGCGCACCCATTTCACGCCGACCCCCCTGACCGCCTGTTCGATCGGGTGGCGGGTCGAACGCACCGGATTGTCGGCGCGCGATGACGGCAGGTCCTGGCCGCCGGTTGCCGCCGAATAATTGTTGTCAACGACGAGCAGAACATTGTCGTTTTCATTGAAGACGGCGTTCACCACGCCAGAATTTAGGCCGTTGTGCCAGAAGCCGCCGTCGCCCATCACTGCGATCGTGCGTTTGGCGCCGCGGACATTGAAGGCGGAAGCGCCCGCCCATCCGAGGCCATAGCCCATCGTCGTATTGCCGATATTGAAGGGCGGCAGGATCGAGAAGAGGTGACAGCCGATATCGCACGAGACATGAACCGGGCCCGTCTCGCGCTCCAGGATCTTCATCGCCGAGAAGATCGGCCGCTCCGGACAGCCGGTACAAAAGCCCGCCGGACGCGGCGGAATGACGTCGGCGAGCGTGTCGGCCGCCTCGCGCACCGGCTCGGGCAGCAGCGCGACGTGCGGCCGGCCGTGCCCGGCCTCATCGAGAAATTTCTGGACGCCTTCGAACAGCACCGCGCCGGTATATTCCCCGGCCATCGGCAGGACTTCCTTGCCGATCACCCGGGTGGCAAGGCCGTGGCGGCGCAGGATGTGGTTGAAGGCCTGCTCGATGAATTCGGGCTGACCCTCCTCGACCATCAGCACCGCCTTCTTGTCGGCACAGAAGCCGACGATCTCTTCCTCGATCAGCGGATAGGCGACGTTGAGGACATAGATCGGCAGCTCGGTGCGGCCGAAGACGTCGGCGAGCCCGAGGCGATGCAGCGAGCGCATCAGCGTATTGTAGAGCCCGCCCTGCACGACGATGCCGAGGTCGCCCGAAGTGCCGCCGAGGAACTCGTTCAGCCGCTGTTCCTTCAGCCAGCGAATGGCCGCCGGCAGCCGCCGTTCGATCTTTTCCACTTCATGCTGGAAATTGGCCGGCGGCAGCACGATCCGGTCGGTATCGCGCACCGGCCGGTTCATCGCGTCCTGAAGGCGGAAGGCCGGCGGCCGATTGTCCTTCGCCGTGAAGCGGCCATAGACGTGGCACGCCCGGATTCTGAGCTCCAGCATGACCGGCGTATTGGAG
>RFIU01000051.1 GCA_003695555.1 Alphaproteobacteria bacterium | reverse complement strand
GGATCGCACCCTGCACAGGCGGGCGGAGACGGGGGCGACGGGACGAGAAGGGGGGAACGATGTTCGTTCATCTCATGCCGGGCGGCCGGGCCGCCCCTGCCCTGACGGGACTGGTCTTCGGGCTTCATCTGCTGCTCATCGGGTTGCTTTGCGGTCCCGCGCCGGCCGGGGCATCGGTGTCGCGCGCGGCGGCATCGCAGGTCCCGGCATCGCGGGTCCGTCAGGATCCGGTGACGGCGCGGTTTGCGGGCTATGATCCGGCCTCGCGCGTGACCCTGGATCACCGGCCGTGGACGCGGGTTCTGGTTCAGCTGGTGCTGAAGGTCGGGCGTTCGAAGGGGCGGCTGGCGCCGACCCGGCCGGAGAAGCTGCACGCCTCGAACCTGACCTACGGCAATCCCAATCCCTCGCGCTTCGAGAACAACCGGGTGATGTTCCACCTGCTGAAGAACAAGCACCTCGCCTTCATCCGGCGCTATCGCGACGGGCTGGCGGCGCTTGCCCGGCGTCTGCCGCTCGAACGGCTGAACCGGGGCGAGCAGCTGGCCTACTGGCTGAACCTCTACAATGCCACCGTCCTGCTCGAGGTCGCCGAGCGCTATCCGATCCGCCGGCTGCGCGCCCTGCGCCGCGGCCGCGACGACGATCTCTGGCACCGCCGGCTGGTGACGGTGAAGGGAGTGGCGCTCTCGCTTGCCGACATCGAGACGAAGGTGCTCTTCGCCCTCTGGCACGATCCGCGGGTGCTCTACGGCCTCTGGCAGGGGGCGGTGGGCGGCCCGCGGCTGCCGAACCGCGCCTATACCGGCGAGAACGTCTGGCGGCTGCTGGAGGAGAACCGGGCCGAGTTCGTCAATTCCAACCGCGCCACCCGCCCCGACCGCGGCCGGCTGCATGTCTCGCGCCTCTATGCCTGGGGCTACGACCTCTTCGATCGCGACCCCGGCCGCCTGCTCGCCCATCTGCGCCGCCATGCCGAGGGCGTCTTCGCCCCGCCGATCGGCAATGCCGATCCCGATGCGCTCGTCTTCGACCTCTATGACTGGCACGTCGCCGACCTCATCGACGGAAACACCATCAAGGGCGGATGGTCCAACTTCGGTGCCTTCGCAGGGCAACTTCCCGAGTTCTGGGATTTCATCGAACCGTCGATGGACCGGGAGCGGGCGCGCACGGCCAATCCGCTTCCGCCCCAGGTCTTCACCCTGCTGGCCGGCATCCGCGAACATACCGAGCGTCCGGGCCGTCCGCAGGTGGCGGTCGAGGAATGCGCCCCCGGCGCCGACTGCCGGCCGCAGCCGGCGGGAAGCGAGGGCACCGCCGAGCCCCGCTGAGAAGGGGGCGGCAGCCTCGTTGAGAAGGAGGCAGGCCGACGCTGGGAATGGAGACTGCCTTTCCGTCCGGGCGCATGAGCCGTCGGAAGACCGCGCATGGCCTGAAAGAGAGAGGCGGCGCCCCCGCCAAGCCGGGAGGCACCGCCCGTCGTCGATTCAGGATCCGTCGGGTGAAACCGATCAGAAATTATAGGTCACGCGTCCGTAGTAGAAGCCTCCGTTGAAGCCGAAGGGCGCGGCACGACGCGAGAACTTGAAGATACCCGGCGAGCTGACGATGCCGGGGATCGTCCCGGCGCGGGCCTGGCCGATCTTGTTCTTGTCGGGCGTGACATCGAAGAGATTGTTGGCGCCGACGGTCAGCACCAGACCCGAAGTGCCGAGTTCATAGTCGAACTGCACGTCGGTCAGCCACTTGGCCGAGAACTTCTGAACATTCTGGCCCGGCCCTTCGTTCGGATTGTCACAGGAGCCCTCGCACACGGTGTAGGACCCGAAACGCTGGCCCGAGATCGTGAAGGTCAGCGGCCCCTTGCGATAGACGGCGGTCAGATTGGTGCGACTCTTCGGCTGCCACTGGGTCAGGATCGAGCGATCCTGCGGCGTGAAGATCACCGTCTCGAACCCCTGCAGGAGTGTCGGCGGCACGACACTGCCCTTCTTGATGTCGGTATCCGTGACATTCGCCGCGGCCGAGAAGTCGAGGGTGCCGCCATTGTCGAGGGCAATGTCATAGGTCAGCACGACGTCCACGCCCTGGGTCTTGGTATCGGCGGCATTGATGAAGAACTGCGCCTGGCTGGCGCCGGCAGCCGCAAGCGCATCCTGAACCGCCTGCGGGAAGTTGCTGCCGCCGATTCCGCCGGTGATCGCGATCCGGTCGTCGATGGTGATCCGATAGTAATCGACGGTCAGCGTCATGTCCGGCAACGGATTGGCCACGAAGCCGCCCGAGAAGCTCACCGACGTCTCTTCCTTCAGCTTCGGAATGCCGAGGGCGCGGGCCAGCGGGCTGTCATTGCGGAAGGTGCCCCGCTCGACCGGCACGACAACGCCACCGACATCGACGAACTGGGTCGAAGTCGAATTGAAGAACTTCTGCTGCATCGACGGCGCACGGAAGCCACTGCTTACCGCACCACGGATCGCGAAAGGTTCCGCCACCTGATAGCGGAAGGCGAACTTGCCGTTGATCGTGCTGCCGAAGTCGCTGAAGTGCTCGAAACGCCCGGCAGCAGATACCAGCAGCCTGTCGGTGACATCGGACTCGAGATCGATATAGATCGCGTAACTGTCGCGATCCTCGTTCACCGCATTGGCCGGCGAAAAGCCCTTGAACACCTGGAAGCCCGCCGCATAGGGAATCGGCGTGCCGCCCTTGGCCGGATCACAGCCCGGGCAGTTGGTGTTGACCTCGCCGCCATTGATGATCGCGGCAGGCTCGCTTGGAATGATGTCATAGGTTTCACGACGATATTCGCCACCGAAGGCGACATTCACCTCGGTACCCGCCAACTCCACCGGCTTGGAGAAGTCGGCATTGATGGTGGTCAAGCCATAGTTGAGCGCGCCGGTATCGGCTTCCGTCGGGCTGAACTTGCCGAGCGAAGCATTGAGCGAATTGAAGGTCCGGAAGTCGAAATTGTTCTCTCCGACATTGCCCGAGAGATCAATGTACCAGCCATCGTCCAGTTCCCAGCGCAGACCGGTTGCGATCTGCCAGTCGCGAATGTCGGTGCCGATCATCGGCAGGAAACCGTCCGGATAAAGCTCTACCACGGTGCGGGTGAAATCGACCACCCTACGATAGAAACCGGCGGATTCATTGTCACGATCCGAGAATGTCCCGAAGAAATAGAAGGTGCCGGTATCCGAGAAGGGGATCTCGCCGTTGAGCGCGAAGGACTTCTGCTCGGACTTCGCATCGCCGATCCGATGGCTCAGCCGGTTGAAGGTGAACTCGCGCGGGTCCAGAATACAGTTCGGCCCGTTGCCGAAGTCGCATTCGGGATCCTCTTCATTGATGTAGGGATACTGTCGCGTGCCATCGAGGCCGGCACGATTGGTCGCGCCGCGGTGGCGATATTCTGCTGTGAAGTTCAGAAAACCGCCCTCGCCCAGCGGAATGCCGTAATTGGCGCTCGCCAGGAACTGATCGCCATCAGCCTTGTAGGTCTGGCCGTACTGGACCCGGGCAACGCCCTCATCCACCCGGTCCTGAAGGACGATGTTGATCACACCGGCAATGGCATCCGAACCATAGAGCGCCGCCGCACCGTCGCGCAGCACCTCGATCCGCTTGATCGCGCCGGAAGGAAAGGCGTTCATGTCAACGCCCGCAGTACCGCGACCGACCGAGGTGTTGACATGGATGAGCGCGCTCAGGTGCCGACGCTTGCCATTGACCAGTACCAGCGTCTGGTCGGGCCCGAGCCCGCGCAGCGTCGCCGGACGCAGGGCGTCAGTACCGTCGGAAACACTGGAACTGGAGAAATTGAACGAAGGAACCAGTCGTTGCAGCATCCGGCCGACTTCCGTCTGACCGGTCATCGCCAAGGCATCCGCATTCACGACATCGATCGGCGCCGGCGTATCGGCGGCGGTGCGACCACGACGGCGGGTTCCGACCGAAACGATCTCCTCGATCGGTCCTTCGGAGGCCTGACCGGATTCCTCGTCCTTCTGTCCTGCCGTACCTGCCTCTTTGGCGGTCTGCACCGCGGGTGCCTCGTCGGCCATGGCTGAAGGCATGAAAGCCCCCGTGGCCAGGGCGCCCAGAGCACAACCCGTCAGAAGCGTCACGAACCTCATCCCCGCAAGTCGCCCATGCACTTGCGCTTTGTCGCACGCAGTGTGGGTGGCGCGTTCGTTCGACCTGTCATGCCGTCTCATTCTTCTTCCTCCCATTTCTTCCTTTGACCACCACCGGTCAGGACAGGGGTGATGGCGGTAGCGGACGCCGGAATGCCTCTCCTCCAGATGCGGGACTTTCCAGCGCGCAAAACGCTAACAGCGCCAAAAATGGACGAGCAAGAGAAAAATCACCATTCGATGCACAAAGCTGTCCATACATCATCGTTTGTTGCATAAGGGCGACACTGCTGTTAGCTTGCCGCAAAAAAAGGGAGCTTCGCGAATGAACGGAACCCGTGGCGAGGGCCGAAAAAACCGAAGGAAGATCGCCCTGCCCTCTCGCACGCCATCGGACGAACCCGCCCGGCAATCTGACGGGAAGCAAGGAGAGGCGAGCGGCACGCCACCCACTGACATGACCACCCTGAAACGCCGTCTTGCCGAGCGGGGCGGGAAGATGAGCCGTGTCTTTCGCGCCATTGCGACCTATCTGACCCAGCGACCGGAAGAGGCGGCGATGGCCTCGATGCGCGAAGTGGCACAACGCCTTGCCGTCGATCCCGCCAATCTGGTCCGATTCGCAAAATCCCTCGGCTTTTCGGGCTATAGCGATCTGAAGAAGGTGCTGCAGGCGGAAGTTTGCGCCGGCCTTCCGGCAGGCGACTATATCGAGCGGGCGGCGCACCTTCAGCAGGCCGCGGCCGCTCGGCGGCACGGTGCCGATCGGCTGCTTGCCGAACTGCAGGCTTCCAACGAGGCCAACATTAAGGCACTTGCCGAGCGCAATCCGGTCGCCACCATGGAGGCGTGCGGACGCGCGCTGGCACGTGCGCAAACCATTCACGTATGTGGTATGCGAAGCTGTTTCTCGGCCGCCTTCGCCTTCGCCTATGCTGCCCGAATGGTGCGCGAAAGGGTACGGCTGATGGACGGGCTGGGCGGCACCTTTGCCGACAGCCTGCGCGAGATCGGCCCCCGGGACGTCCTGCTGGTGATCGGCATGGCGCCCTATTCGGCAGCAAGCGTCAAGGCCGCCCGCTTTGCCGCCGAACGCGGCGCGAAGGTGATCGCGATGACCGACACTTCAATTTCGCCGCTGGCACGCCATGCAACGCACATTCTCGAATTTCCGCGCGAAGGCGCCCAGATTCCCGGAACCGTGATGCCGGCGGTGGCCCTGGCCGAAGTACTGGCTTCCGTCATGATCGCAAAGGGTGGAAGGCGCTTTCTCGATACCTTGAAGGCCAGCGAAGAGCAGCTTGCCTGCTTTAGCGCCTATGCCGATGAGCCGGCCGCCGCCACCATAGACAAGAAGGGAAGATGATGAAGTCTTCCGCCAGAACGATAGAATCCTTGGGCGCCGACCGTTCGCATGCCCTGCACCGCAGCCTGCATCACGACTACCCGATCGCCGTCGGCGGCAAGGGTGCCTGGCTGTTCGACGCCCGGGGTCGACGCTATCTCGACGGTTCGGGCGGAGCGGCGGTATCTTCGCTCGGGCACGGTCATCCGCGCCTCATAGATGCGGTTCGCGAGCAGGCCGCCCGTCTCGCCTTCGCCCATACCGCCTTCTTCACCAACGAGCCGATGGAGCGGCTGGCCGCCCGGCTGGCCGCAGCGGCACCGGGGGATCTTGAGCGAGTGTTGTTCGTCTCGGGCGGTTCGGAAGCCGTCGAGGCCGCCGTCAAGCTCGCGCTGCAATATCATGCCGAGCATGGCGAACCGGCCCGCACCCATGTGATCGCGCGGCGGCGCAGCTATCACGGGGCGACCCTGCGCGCGCTCGCACTCGGCGATTCTCTCTGGCGCCAGGAACCCTTTCGCCCGGCACTTGCCCGCATCGCCCATGTCGCGCCCTGCTATGCCTATCGAGAGCAGCAGACCGAAGAGAGCGATGCCGAATACGCCGCCCGCGCCGCCGCATCATTGGAAGCGGAAATTCTCGCCATCGGCCCCGAACGGGTTGCCGCCTTCATTGCCGAACCCGTCGTCGGCGCCACGGCCGGCGCGGTACCGCCGGTGGCCGATTACCTGCAGCGGGTGCGTGAGATCTGCGACCGGCATGGCGTCCTGCTGATCCTCGACGAGGTGATGTGCGGCATGGGGCGGACCGGAAGCCTGTTCGCCTGCGAGCAGGAAGGCGTCATTCCCGATCTGATGACGCTCGGAAAGGGACTCGGCGCCGGCTATCAGCCGATTGGCGCACTGATGGTTCGCGAAAGCCTTTACCGCGTGATCGCCGAAGGGTCGGGAAGTTTTCGCCATGGTCATACCTACATGGGACATCCGGTCGCCTGTGCGGCCGGAAACGCGGTGCTGGACGTGATCGAGGAAGACAAACTTCTTCCCCGGGTCCGCTGGGCGGGCGAGCGTCTGCGCCAGCTTCTTGAAGAATGTTTCGCCTCGCATCCCCATGTCGGCGACATCCGCGGACGCGGTCTTCTGATCGGAATCGAGCTGGTCGAGAACCGCGCCGACAAGACCCCTTTCGCCCCCGAACGGGCGGTGCATCGGCAGGTGATGCGCGCCGGCATGGCCGAAGGCCTGATCTGCTATCCGGCCGGCGGCACCATCGACGGGCGACGCGGCGACCATATTCTCCTCGCGCCGCCGTTCATCGTCTCGGATGATGAGATCGAGGAACTTGTCCAACGACTTGTCCGCACGCTCGACCGGGTGTTCCTTGCCCCACGCCAAAAGGCCGGATGATGATCCCCGCCGACCGCCTTCTCGTCATGGTAGCCCCCAATGGCGCACGACGCCAAAAGGACGACCACCCCGCCCTGCCGATCACGCCTGTGGAGCTTGCAGAAACCGCCCTCGCTGCCCGACAGGCCGGCGCCGCCGCCATTCATCTGCATGTGCGCGACCGGAACGGTGGCCATACGCTGGATGTGGCGCGCTATCGTGACGCAATGGCCGCCATCCGCGAACGGGCAGGACGGGATCTGATGATTCAGGTGACGAGCGAGGCGGTCGGGCAGTACATGCCGGAAGAGCAGATGGCGATGGTTCGCATGTTGATGCCGGAAGCCGTTTCACTGGCCGTGCGCGAACTGCTTCCCGATGATGACCCGCTGACGCACGAGCATGCCCGGGAATTCTTCTCATGGCTTGCGACCACCGGCATCCTGGCGCAGTTCATCCTCTATTCGCCGCGCGACGTGAAACGTTTCCGCAGCCTGCAGCGTGCCGGCGTGATCGCGAACGGGCCCGCCTTCGTCCTGCTGGTCCTCGGCCGCGGCGCGTCACTCGGAGAATTGCCGGTGATGCTCGCCGCACTCGAGCCGGGCGACCCGGATCGTCCGGTGGACTGGATGGTCTGCGGCTTCGGGCCGCTGGAACTGCCGGCTGCGGCGGCCGCCATTGCGCTCGGCGGCCATGTCCGGATCGGCTTCGAGAACAATCTGCATCTCGCCGACGGCCGGCTTGCGCCCGACAATGCCGCGCTTGTCCGGCAGTTGCGCCCCTTGTGGGAAACGCTTCGCCGCCCACCATTGACGCCTTGCGAACTGCGTCGTCTGATCCCTGTTCAGCCTGACGGTACGTGATCGCGCCAATGGTTGATGAGGTATTCCGCCGTGCGTTCGGCGAGCGCATAGAGCGTGAAGGTCGGGTTGAGGGCGCCGGCCGCCGGATAGAGACCCGTGCCGGCGATGAAGAGGTTGGGAATGCCATGCACCCGGCCCCATTCGTTGGCGACCGAATCGCGCGGATCGCGGCCGATGATCGTGCCGCCCATCATGTGGGCCGTATTCACCCCGCTCGACCAGGGCTCGTTCGCGCCAGCGGCTCGGAAGACGGCCAGACCACGCCGCTTCGCGCGGGACCAGACCGCCAGAGTTTCGGGGGCGAAGGCATGTTCGATGCGCACGCTCGGCGGCGAGTCGGGTCGCGGCGGCTCGGCAAGCATTACCCGGTTGCGGGCCTGCGGCAGATCCTCGACCATGGCGATCATGCTGGCGAAATGACGCGCCGCGCGCTTCATGAAAGGATCCAGCGCCGCGCCCCAGACGTCCGGGCGTGAAATGGCGATGCCGAGCAGATCATCGGGCTTGGCCGCCGGCGCGATCAGCCAGTGATAGCTGCCGAAGGCCGCCTCGTCATCACCGCGCGCTTTCGCGTAATCGTCACGGGCGCTGAACTGCGCGCCCGAGACGCCGAGGTGCGGGAAGGTTTCCTCCACCATCAGGCCGTAGATGCCAAGCACCGCATGGGTCATGAAGAAGCGCCCGACGAGGTCATGCTCGTTGCCGATCCCCCGCGGCCAGCGGGAAGAAACGGAATTGAGCAGGAGCGCCGGATTGTGCACCGCGGAAGCGGCAAGGATCACCAGATCCGCTTCTGCCCGGTGCAGCACACCGCCGTCTCGCTCGCGCCAGAGCGCACCGGCGATCCGGCCCGCGCCTTTGTCCCACAGCAGGCTCGTCACCTGTGCGCCGGTGACGAATTCGGCGCCGGCCGAGCGCGCTTCGGGAATGTCGCGCACCAGCGGATTGTAGAGCGCGCCGATCGGACAGCCGGCATCGCACCAGCCGTCATAGAGGCAGGCCGCACGGCCCCGGTATTCGCGGCTCAAGATCGCCATCGGCATCGGCGCGACATGCTCGCCGAGCGCCCGGAAACCGCGTGCGATCGACTCTCCCTGCGAGGTCGGGGACAGCGCCGGCAGGGGGTAGGGATCACCCGGTGGACGCCAGACTTCCGCCCCGGCATCGCCGGAAATCCCGACGTCGCGTTGCACCCGGTCGTAGAAGGGGCGCAGCGTCTCGTAGCCGAAGGGCCAGTCGCGCCCCCGACCGAAGCGCGTCTTCATCGCGAAATCGTGCGGGTCGAAGCGCAGCCAGGTGCCGTAATGGTGCAGGGCCGCGCCGCCCAGCCCCCAGCCGGCATTGAAGCCGTAGCCGAAGGGATTGCGGCCCGTTGTCTCGACCAGCGGCCCGCCCCAGCGCAGGCGGCGCGCCCAGATCTGCGAGGAGGCGAGATCGTCGAGCTTCCAGCCGGGCCCGGCTTCCAGCACGCGCACCGAACGTCCCGCCATCGCCAGCCGTCGGGCAAGCCACGAGCCGGCCGCCCCGGCGCCGACGATCAGCACTTCGGTCTTCGATTGAAGGGGGGATCGGGTATCCGCCATGGTCAGGGCTTCCTTGCTGCCGCTACCAGGGACGCAATGGTTCGATATGCGGGACATAGTCGATGCCGAGCCGGGCAAATCCTTCCGGCGTCCCGTAGAGGACATCGACCGCATCGGCGCGCAGCACGAAATGGAATAAGGGAGCAGGTGGTGCCGAGGACGGCCAAGCCTTGCCGAGCCCGCCGGCGGCGAGCTTCCCGATCAGCGCCTGACGCGCCGAGGCATCGAGCGCTGTGAAGCCGCCCTTGCCGCCTGTCAAGCGATCGAGCGCTGTCGCGCCGGATCGGTAGAAGTCGGCATGAGGCGGCGGGACATCCAGGTAGCGCAGGATCAGCAGGCTTTCTGCGGGCTCGGCGGCAAGCTGCGCATCGAGATAGTGGACCAGCCCGGCACGCGCCGCACCGGGCGCCAGCGTCTCGCCCGCTGCTTCCAGCGTGCGCGCATCATCGACGCTCAGCACCCGCAGGGCAGCCCCTTCGGCCCGGGCCTCGCGCGGGGTGAGGCGGCGCCAGCGCCCGGCGACGAGATAAGTGAAGGCGAGCGCGCCGCCGCCGATCAGCGAACGACGGGTCCAGCCCGCGGGCACGGCCCGGTCGTCCGAGCCTCCCATTAGCCGAGCTCCCGGTTCGGCAGACGGATGCCGGCCTCTTCGAGCAATGGCAGGACCGTATCGCGGAAATAGGGAAATTCATCCGCGTAATTGACGAAGGCGAGGGTCGTACCGCCGAATCCCGCCGCGTGCAGTTTCAAGATGCCCTCGGCAACATCCTGTGGCGTTCCGACGAGCGGAAAGCCGCCATGACCGGCGGCCATCCGGTCGCGGATCAGCTTCAGCAGGTCATGCGGGAAGGACTGCGCATGGGCGAACTGCAGGCGGACCAGATTGTCCACCGCCGCCCAGTCGGCCTGTTCATCAGCATAACGGCGGTGATACTGTTCCGCCTCCTCACGGGTCGGTCGGCAAACGACATAGGAAAAGGTCAGCACGTCCACCTCGCGCCCCTGATGGGCGGCCTGCTCCTTCAACTCGGCCAGTTCCGCCTTTGAACGCGCAAGATCGATCGCCGGCGTGAACAGGAAATTGGCGTTTCGGGTGGCGAATTCGCGCCCCTGTTTCGAACCGGCGGCATTGATGATCGGCGGCGTGCCGTTGACCGGTTTCGGGTCCGAATGCACGCCCTTGAGGTGAAAATACTTGCCGTCCCAGTCGAAACGGTTTTTTTCGCGCCAGAGCTTGCGGACAATGTCGAACCATTCCTGCGCATATCCGTAACGGGTCTCGTGATCGTCCGGCAGGTCGAGGCCCATCGCATCATATTCCGGCTTGTTCCATCCTGCGACGATATTGAGCCCAGCGCGCCCCGCCCCGATCTGATCGATCGTCGCGATCTGCTTGGCGACCACGACCGGATGATTGAAGGCGGTGTGCATGGTGGCGATCACTGAAATCCGCTCCGTCCCGGCAAGCAAACCGGCCGCCCAGGTCACCGTCTCGAGCACGCTGTGGTGAAAGTCGGTCTCGCCGCCGTAGCCGATCCAGCGGGCGATCGGCAGCATGAAATCCAGACCGGCGGAATCGCACATCTGCGCCAGCCGCAGATTGTTCTCCCAGGAATTGACCCAGCGTTCCGGCACCTTGGTGACCGCCATCCCTGACGAGCAATTGGCCGAAAAGATGCCGAGCTTGAAATGATTCTCAAGAAACATCCGGTTGCGCGGCCGGACCTCTCCAGCACTCATGCCGCCTCTCCTCTTCGCTTGTCAGCGGATTCCGGCCGGCAGCCGAAATCCGAGAGCCTTTCCTCTCCCGCCTCCTTGAGACGATAACATTTCAAGCATGAAATATCTATCCCGCAGGAAAAAGCACCACGAAGGAGCGAACGGCCGAACAGATGGCGTGAAGCTGTCAGCCCTGCAAACAGCCCTTGAAACATCGGGCGGAAAGGGACTCCTTTCCCTTATCCCCTCGCGGTGCGGGCGGTGTCGGCGGTGTCACCGGAAATGTCGGCGACCTCGAAGTCCGCCTCTTCCAGGGCGCGCATCACCGCGTGCTTGTGGTCGCGGTCCTTGGTTTCGATGACGATCTCGATCTCGGTATAGCGCACCGGCGCGCGGGCAAACGGGCGCTGATGCACGACCTCCTGAATATTGCCGCGGGCATCGCCGATGACGCCGGCGACCCGCGAGAGGGCACCCGGCAGGTCGGGTGCGGTCACCCGCAGGCGACAGAGCCGCCCGTCGCGCACCATCCGCCGCATCATGCAGAAGGACAGCGTGCGCGGATCGATATTGCCGCCGGTCACCACCAGCCCGATGCGCCGCCCGCGGATCCGTTCACGGGCAAGCTCCAAGGCGGCGAGCGGCGCCGCGCCAGCACCTTCGGCAACGACCTTCTCGACCTCGACGAGCAGGTCGATGGCATCCTCGATCCGCCATTCCTCGACGATCAGGATATCCTCCACCAGTGCCGCGACGACGCGGCGCGTCAGCTCGCCCGCCGCCTTGACGGCGATGCCCTCGGCGATGGTCATGCCGGCTGGGGCGACTTCACGTCCCTCCAGCGCCGCCTTCATCGAAGGATAGGCGGCCGACTGCACGCCGATCACCTCGATTTCCGGACGCAGCGCCTTCGCCGCGGTCGCGACACCGGAGATCAGACCGCCGCCGCCGATCGGCACCACCATCATATCGAGATCCGGCACCGCCTTGAGAAATTCTAGGCCCAGCGTTCCCTGCCCCGCCATCACCAGCGGATCATCGAAGGGATGGACGAAGACCCTGCCCTCGCGCTCGACCAGCGCCAGCGCATGATCGAGCGCCTCTTGAAGATTGCCTCCGACGAGCTCGACCCGCGCCCCGAGGCGTTCGGTATTGCGTACCTTGGTGAAGGGCGTGCCGAGCGGCATGACGATCGTCGCCGGAATGCCGAGACGCGCCGCATGACGCGCCACCCCTTGCGCATGATTGCCGGCCGACATCGCGACGACACCACGCCGGCGTTCGTCCGCATCGAGCGCGAGCAGGCGATTGAGTGCACCGCGCTCCTTGAAGGAGGCGGTGAACTGAAACGTCTCCAGCTTGAGGAAGATCTCCGCATCGAAACGCTCGGACAGCGGCCCCGAGCGGATCACCGGCGTGGTCACGACCTGCCCGGCGATCCGTTCCGCCGCCGCCTCGACATCGGTGATGCCGATCGGCAGCCCGGCATCGGCAGACGCCGGCTTCATCCGCTTGGTCATTCCTCGCCCTCCTCGATCTTCAGCAGCAGGGCACCTTCTTCCACCTGATCGCCGACGGCAACCGCCAGACGTGCCACCCGCCCGGCGCGCGGGGCGCGCAGCTGATGCTCCATCTTCATCGCCTCCAGGATCAGCAGCGGCTGTTCATGCTCAACCCGGTCACCCTCGCGCACCTGCACTTCCAGTACCTTGCCAGGCATCGGCGCAACCACCTCGCCGGGGCCTTGCGT
>RFIU01000050.1 GCA_003695555.1 Alphaproteobacteria bacterium | reverse complement strand
GCTGGTCCGGCGCGTGCCGGCCAGCGCCCGCCGTAGAATCGTCGCTTCGCGTTCGAGCCCGGTGATGATGAGAATATCGGCCATTCCGCCCTGCTCGCTCCTTGCCCCCGTCGGGGGTGTGCCGCTGGGGGCGCAGCGCCCCGCTCGCGCTATTTGACATTTCGCCGCCTGCTTGGCAAAGCCTTGGCCGTCCGCATGCTCCTGCCGTCCGTCGTCGGCCGTTCGGATGTCCTCGGACGGGCAGGCGTCCCGCACGGCCCCGTAGCTCAGGTGGATAGAGCACCGGATTCCTAATCCGGGTGTCGCAGGTTCGAGTCCTGCCGGGGTCGCCAGCACCGTCGATCTGTCCTGCCGTTGCAAGTTCGCGTGAGGTCGGTCTTCACCCCCGACTAGGGGTCGCATGGATCGCCCCGGAAAGACCCGTCACGGAAGAGAAGACTCGTCGCACTTGTATATCAAGCCGATACAAGATAGAAGAGGGATCAGGCGGCTCGTCGCCAAGCGACCGGAAAGGAAATCGCACTTGGGCCTGTGGATCATCCGTCTCATCGCCGTGGCGCTGCTGCTCGTCGGCCTCGTTTTGTGGGTGCTGCCGATCCCCTTCGGTATATTCGTCGTCGCGATCGCCGGCCTCCTGCTGGTGGCTACGACACCGGCCCTGCAGCGTCTGCTGGCACGCCTGCGCGCAAGAAGCCCGCGGTTGGATCGCGGCCTTCAACGGCTCGCGCCTCGCCTGCCGCAGCCCTGGCGACGGATTCTGCGTTCGACCGAACCGCCCGTCTTCTGACATTGCGTCCCCCGATCGTGGGCTTGCCTTCCCTGCGCCGTGCGAGGCTTGCCGTAAGCTCGGCCACGCGCTAGCTTCGCGCGGGTTTCTGCCCCTGCCCGCCCGCCGGCGGGCCGGCGCAGCGCAAGAGCAGGCCGCAGCAGGCGGACGAGGAGCGCGGATAATGGAACTTCTCTCGGAAACCATCCGGCGGGTGAAGCCATCGCCGACACTGGCGGTGACCGCGAAGGCGGCGGAGCTGAAGGCGGCGGGGCGCGACGTCATCGGACTCGGCGCGGGCGAGCCCGACTTCGACACCCCCGACCATGTCAAGGAGGCCGCGATTGCCGCGATCCGTGCCGGCCAGACGAAGTACACCCGTGTTGACGGCACGCCGGAGCTGAAGGCGGCGATCATCGAAAAGTTCCGGCGGGAAAACGGCCTGACCTATGGGGAATCGCAGGTGATTGCCTCGAACGGCGGAAAGCAGGTGCTCTACAATGCGCTGATGGTCTCACTCGACCCCGGCGACGAGGTGCTGATTCCCACTCCCTACTGGGTCAGCTATCCCGACATGGTGTTGCTCGCCGGCGGCACACCGCGCTTCATCGAGACGGGAATCGAGAGCGGCTTCAAGATGTCGCCGCAGGCGCTGGAAGCGGCGATCACGCCGCGCACCAAATGGCTGATCTTCAATTCGCCGGGCAATCCGTCGGGCGCGGCCTATGCGAAGGACGAGATTGCTGCGCTCGCCGACGTACTGCGTCGTCATCCGCATGTCCGGATCATGACCGACGAGATCTATGAGCATCTCGTCTATGACGGCTTCGAATTCGCAAGCTTCGCCGCCATCGCGCCCGATCTTCATGACCGGACGCTGACGGTCAATGGCGTCTCCAAGGCCTATGCGATGACCGGCTGGCGGATCGGCTATGCCGGCGGTCCGAAGGAACTGGTACGGGCGATGGCGAAGCTGCAGGGGCAGTCCACCTCGAACCCCTGCTCCATTTCACAGGCCGCGGCGGTGGCGGCGCTCACCGGTCCGCAGGAGTTTCTCGACAACTGGCGGGATGCCTTCGCCGCTCGCCGAGATCTGGTGGTTGCGGGGCTGAACGCGGTGCCGGGGATCGAATGCCCGGTGCCCGAGGGTGCCTTCTACGCCTATCCCTCGATCCGCGGACTGATCGGCCGGACGACCCCCGAGGGCCGCCGCATCGAGACGGATCTGGACTTTTGCAACTATCTGCTGGAAAGCGAAGGGGTGGCCGCGGTTCATGGGCAGGCCTTCGGCCTTTCGCCCCATTTCCGGGTGTCCTATGCCACGGCTGATGATCTGCTGGAAGAGGCGCTCGCGCGCATCGCCCAAGCGGTCGAGCGACTGAAGTGAACGAACGATCGGTGCGCGATCGACGCGCAAACCGGCCGGGAATACGGGAAACGAAAAGGGAGGGCCGGCGTGCCGCTGTCCGGAGGGGATGCGTGGCCCCATCTGAAACCGGGAGGAAGAAGATGAAGGCGCAGAACATTCTGCTCGTCGTGCTGGTGCTCGCCGGCCTTGCGGTCGCGGGCTGGTACGTGAAGGTTTCGAATGGTCCGGCCGGAAGCGGCGACAAAGCGCCGTCATCTGCTGCGAGGACGGCCGATGCGACCGCCGACACGACGCTTGCCGCCGAGCTTGCGAAGTTCGCGCCGGTGAAGATGGATGTCGATACCGCCTTCCTTTCCGAAAAGGACCGGGCCGTCGTCAACAAGCTGATCCGCGCGGCCGATCTGATGTCCGAGATCTATCTGCGTCAGATTTCGGAAGACAATCCGCGACTGCGCGCCGAGATCGCCGCGAGCGATCGGCCGGACCGCGACCTGCTGCTGAAGATGTTCGACCTCCATTTCGGCGTATGGAACAGCCTTGAGGGTTTTCGCCCCTTCTATGGCGACCGGCCGCTGCCGCTCGGTGCGGCCTTCTATCCCGACGACATGACCCGCGAAGAGTTCGAAACCTGGATTGCCGCCCACCCGGAAGATCGCGAGGCGTTTCTCTCGCCCTATACGGTGATCCGCCGCGACGGCGACCGGCTGATCGCGATTCCCTATTCACGCTATTACCGCGAATGGCTGGAGCCGGCGGCGAAGCTGCTCGAGGAGGCGGCCGGGCTCACCGACAATGAGAGCCTGAAACGCTATCTGCGGCTTCGCGCCAAGGCGTTCCGTACCAATGACTATTTCGAATCCGACATGGCATGGATGGATCTGAAGGGTCCGATCGAGGTGGTGATCGGTCCCTATGAGGTCTATACTGACCGTTTGTTCGGCTACAAGGCGGCTTTCGAAGCCTTCGTGACGCTGAAGAACCCGGATGAGAGCGCGCGAGTCGCCCGCTACAAGTCCTTCCTGCGCGACATGGAAGCCAATCTGCCGGTGGACGATGCCTACAAGAATTTCCGCCGCGGCTTCGCCTCTCCGATTGCGGTTGCCGACCAGGTCCACGGCGGCGGCGACAATGTGCCGGGGGTTCAGACGATCGCCTTCAATCTGCCCAATGACGAGCGCGTGCGCGAGGCGAAGGGGGCGAAGAAGGTGCTGCTGAAGAATGTCATGAACGCCAAGTTCGACCGCATTCTGAAGCCGATGGCCGCCCGCGTCCTGGTGCCGGAACAGGCGGCGATGCTCAAGCGCGACTATATGGGGCTCGAGACGCTCTTTCATGAGCTTTCGCACAGTCTCGGCCCCGGCACCATCGTCAAGGACGGCCGGACCACCACCGTCAATGTCGAGCTGAAGGATCTCTATTCGGCGATCGAGGAGGGCAAGGCAGACGTCATGGGGGCCTGGAACATTCTCTATCTGATGGCCCGCGGTGAGCTGCCGATAGCGGAAAAGCAGAGCTTTCTTGCCACCTATTTCACCGGCCTGTTCCGGGCGATGCGCTTCGGTACACATGAGGCGCACGGGCGCGGCGCGGCCTATCAGTACGGCTATTTCAAGGCCAAGGAGGCCTTCACGGTCGATCCCGAAAGCGGCCTCTATCGTCTCGACTTCGCGCGGCTGGAAAACGCGATCCGCGATCTCGTCCATGACATCGTCGTGCTGCAGGGTGACGGCGACTATGAGGGCGCCGGGCGCTTTCTCGATACCTATGCCCACACCGATGCGTCGTTCGAGGCGGCACGCCAACGGATGGAGTCGATCCCCGTCGATATCCGTCCGATCTATCCGGATCGGATCTGAAGGTCGGTGACGGTGGGATTTTCCGAGTACCGGCGGCGACAGCGGCGATGAGCATGGACTGGGACCGGCTGCGGATCTTTCACGCGGTGGCCGAGGCCGGCAGCTTCACGCTGGCGGCTCGCAAGCTCGGTCTGTCGCAGTCGGCGGTCAGCCGACAGATCCGCGCGCTCGAGGAATCGCTGAATGTCCATCTCTTCACCCGTCATGCCCGCGGTCTGGTTCTGACCCATGAGGGAGAGGTACTCTATCGCGCCACCAAGAATGCCGCCCGCGACATCGAGGAGGCGGAAAGCGCCCTGCTCGAAATGAAGGGCACGCCGCGCGGCCGGCTCGTCGTTACCACCATGGTCAGTTTCGGGGCGGTCTGGCTTACCCCCCATATCGCCGGTTTCGTGCGCCGCTATCCGGAAATCGCGCTCGAACTCAATCTTTCTGACGAGGACCTGGACCTGGCGCGCCGCGAGGCGGATGTCGCGATCCGTTTCCATGCCCCGCATCAGGCGGATCTCATTCAGCGCCCGCTGGTCAAGGTCCATCACCACATCTATGCCTCGCCCGAATATCTCGAGCGCCGGGGTGTTCCGAAGACGCCCGAGGACCTCGACCGCCACGATATCATCATCTACGGCCCGACACCGCCCGAACCGATCAAGGACATCAACTGGACCCTGAAGCTCGGCGCTCCAGGCAGGCGACGCCGCCCGCTGCTTCAGATCAACAATACCTTCGCGGTGCTGCAGGCGATCCGGGCCGGGATCGGGCTCGCCGCAATTCCCGACTTCCTCGCCTACAATCAGGAGGGGATCGTGCGTGTTCTGCCCGAACTCGAAGGGCCGGCCTTCGATCTCTATTTCGTCTATCCGAGAGAGCTGAAGGGGTCGAAACGGGTGGCGCTGTTCCGCGACCATCTCCTCGAACAGGTCCGGGCCGAAGCGAACATCCTCTAGACCGGCGAAACGCCAGCGGCGCCCCCCTGTGCCGGAAACCGGCCGCCGGGAAGCCGTGACCGGCGAAACGCCAACGGCGCCCCCCTGTGCCGGAAACCGGCCGCCGGGAAGCCGTGATCGGCCATGCCTGTGGCAGGGGCGCAAGAACCGGGACCCCTTTCCCCCGATGACTGGGGCATCGGCCTCTCGGTGGTTGTCATAAATGCCAAAAGCGATGATCTCGCCGCCTGACCCATGCATTTTCCGCTTAGCTGCATTGCACAAAAGGAGGATGACAAGTGTGCCGGTCATTTCTATACCGGCGGCGTGGTCGTCGCCGCACGCGGCGATGGCGATCTGCGGAAAGCCCTTGATGCCCCGAGGTTGCTTTTCGTTCTACCGGAGACCGGCCGGGCCTCTCCTCCTCCCCTCCCCCCCAAGCCATCCCGGCCGGTCTCCCCTTTCTGCGGCTCGCGCAGGTGAGACGCATGAAACCTCCCTTTGTGTGGACACTCCAGCCCCGGTGCGCTGCGCCGGGGCTTTTTTTCGTCCACCGGCGAGCTATGCTCGTGTCTCCAGACAAGCGGCCGGAAAAGAAGAAAGGAATGTCAGGTGGTGATGGCTGGCGAGATGACTCTGTCGGATTTCGGTCGGGTGGTGCTGATCGGTGCCGGCCGGATGGGCGGGGCGCTGGCGCGCGGCTGGCTTGCCCACGGCCTGCCGCCGGGGGCGCTGGATGTCGTGGATCCGCGCCGCCCCGAATTGGCGTCGGCGGGCTGGCGCTGGTCCGCGACGCTTGCCGGCCTCGCCGACGAACCGTCGCCCGATGTCATCTTGCTGGCGACCAAGCCGCAGCAGGCGGCTGAAGTGCTCGAACAGCTCGGCGAGACGGTCGGCGGCAATCGCTGGGGTGAGGCGCTGCTGATCTCGATCGCCGCCGGGGTGCCGCTCGCCGCGCTGGAATCGACCGGTTGTCGGGCAGTCCGCGCCATGCCCAATCTGCCAGCCGAGATCGGTCGCGGCATTACCGCGCTTGCCGCTGGCCGCGGCGTGGATGAGCGGTGCATGGAGATGGCCCGGGCGCTTTTCTCGGC
>RFIU01000049.1 GCA_003695555.1 Alphaproteobacteria bacterium | reverse complement strand
GTTCAAGCACGCTGAGGCGCTGCTCGGCCACCTTCGTCGCCGCATCCCGCGACCCGCGCTTCTTCGCTGTCGATGATTGTCCCATGAGATGGTCCTCCTTTCCCTGTATCGCACGGGAAGAAGGTTAAGTGAACACATAGTCCTTGGGGGCGGCGAGGTCCATAGGGCGCTCTCCGGCGAGGGGGCGGGATGATGTTGAACCTATAGCGCAAATCCTATACGCCCGGGGGCGAAACTTTCATTTCAGCGAGGGAAGCACCCCATGGCCAAGGTCACCATCGACGGCAAGGAATATGATACCGAGAAGATGTCGGAGGAGGCGCGCCGGCAGCTGACCAACGTCGCTACCTGTGACCGCAAGCTCGAGGAGCTGCGCAACGAGGTGGCGATCGTCCAGACCGCGCGCAACACCTATGCCCGGGCGCTGTCGGAGCTCCTGCAAAAGGAAGAAGCCTGAGCGCTTCCGCCGCGGCCGGCATCCGGACGCAGGCAACCTCAACGCGGGCGCGGGCCGGGGATGGGCAGTCCACGAGAGGCGGGCATGACGGACAGCGGATCGGAGGTTCATCGTTTCACGACGAAATATGTTCCGGCCGAGGACCGCATCCAGATCCTCATGGAGCTCAAGAGCGGCGAGGTGCAGGTTCTGTGGCTGACACGGCGCCTGCTCAACCTGCTGTTGCCGCGACTTCTGCACAGGCTTGAGGGCACGCCCGAGGCGGTGCAGAAGCCGGCGGAGAGCAGGGCGCTGGCGGTGCAGCGCTTCAGCCAGCAGGCTGCGGTGCGCACCATCCGCCCGCAGCCGCCCGTGACGCTCGATGAGCAGACACCGCAGCGCCCCGCGGCGGTCGCGGCGGAGGTTGACATCCGCACCGGGGGTGGCCGGCTGTTTCTCGACTTTCGCGATGCGGCAGGCCGGCAGCTGCCGTCGCTTCCCTTTGGCGAGCAGATGCTGCGCCAGTGGCTCGGGGTGGTGCAGGCCCAGTATCGCGCCGGGGGATGGAACGAGACATTCTGGCCGGCCTGGATGGCGCCGGCGGCCGAGGAGACGCCGCTGCGCCATCTGAACTGAAATTCCGGCCGGGAACCGCCGGGTGGGCAAGTCGCTGTATACTTTTGGCGCCCGGCTCTGTTATGACCCTGAAAAGGGCATTGGATGGCTTCATCCGGGCGGCTGTGATAGATTGTAACCGCTGCCATGCGAGAGGCCGCGCAGATATCGGGACAGCGTGTAGACATGCGCGAAAAGACTTCCCTTCAGCAGGCTTACGGTCGTTTCCGCTTCGCCTTCATCGCGACGCTGGTCTTCAGCTTCTTCGCCAACACGCTGATGTTCGTCGGCCCCCTCTACATGCTGCAGATCTACGATCGCGTGTTGGCGAGCCGGAACGAGAACACGCTTCTGGCCCTGACCGTCATCGCCATCGCGCTTCTGGTCAGCTACGGGCTTCTGGAATTCACCCGCTCGCGGCTCCTGGTGCGCGCGGGCCTGCATTTCGACGATGTCCTGGCCAATCCCGTTTTCAATCGCGTGGTGCGCCAGCAGACGCTGAATCCCGCCAGCGGCTCGACCGTGGCGCTCACCGACATCGACAAGCTGAGGGAATTCCTCACCGGCCAGGGCATCCTCGCCTTTTTCGACGCGATCTGGGTGCCGCTGTTTCTCGCCCTGTGCTTTGCCTTCCATCCCTGGCTCGGCTGGGTGGCGACCTCGGGCGCGCTGATCATCTTCGGCCTTGCGCTGGCCAACGAGCTTTCCACCCGCAAGGCATTGCAGGAGGCCGGCATGGCCGCCCAGAGCGCGAGCCATTTCGTGAACACGACCATGCAGAACGCCGAGGTGATCCGCGCCATGGGAATGGAGCGGCCGCTGACGAAGCGCTGGCAGGCACGTCACGAGGAGATGCTGGCCAATCAGGCCAAGGCCAGCGGACGGGCCGGTTTCATCCTTGCCTCGTCGAAATTCATCCGCATGAGTCTGCAGGTTCTGATCCTCGGCACGGGTGCCTATCTTGCCGTGCATCGGGAAATCTCGCCGGGCATCATGGTCGCGGCCTCGATCATGATGGGGCGGGCGCTGGCGCCGGTGGAGCAGTCGGTGGCGCAGTGGAAGCAGTTCGTTGCCGCCCGTCAGGCGCACAAGCGCCTCAAGCAGCTGTTTGCGCTGATCCAGGATGAGGAGGAGCGGCTCAAGCTTCCCGAGCCGAAGGGGCAGCTCAGTGCCGAGGCGGTTTTCGCCGTTGCTCCCGGGACGCGGGAGTATCTTCTGAAAAACATCGGCTTCTCCGTTGCTCCCGGGGAGGTTCTGGCCGTGATCGGCCCCTCCGGGTCGGGCAAGTCCACGCTCATCCGGCATCTCGTCGGGGCGGTTCCTCCTGCCTCGGGAGCGGTGCGGCTGGACGGCACCGAACTGCAGCACTGGGATCCCGAACAGCTTGGGCGCCATGTGGGCTACCTGCCGCAGGACGTGAAACTCTTTCGCGGATCGGTGGCCGAGAACATCTCCCGTTTCCAGGACGATCCTGCCGATGCCGACATCGTGGCGGCGGCGACCCTTGCCGGAGCGCACGACATGATCCAGCGGCTTCCTCAGGGTTACGAGACGAATGTCGGGGATGGCGGTAATGCGCTTTCGGGGGGGCAGCGGCAGCGGGTGGGTCTGGCTCGGGCCGTCTATGGCAACCCAAGCGTAGTGGTTCTCGATGAACCCAATTCCAATCTCGACAGTGTCGGCGAACAGGCCCTGATCGCCTGCATCCAGGAGCTCAAGAAGCGCGGCGTGACGGTGGTGCTCGTCACCCACAAGGCCAATCTCCTGGCGCTTTCGGACAAGACGCTGATGATCGTGAACGGCACGGTCGAGAAGTACGGGCCCACGCGGGAGATATTCAAGCAACAGGCCCCGGCCGGGGCAGCGGGGCGTCCGGCGCCAGCGGTGGTCAACATATCCTCCCCTGGTCAGGCGGCGGAGTGACCCTATCTCTTGCCTGACCTTCTACTGGCCCGCCTTTTGTGGAGCATCGGCTGATGGTTGAGAAACCGAGCCCCAAGCCCATAGCCTTCATGGGCTATCTCATCATCTTCATCACCTTCGGCGTCTTCGGTGGCTGGGCGGCGGTGGCCAAGCTTGACAGCGCTGTGGTCGCCCGCGGCACGGTCTCTCTGGAGGGCAACCGCAAGGTCATCCAGCATCTCGAGGGAGGCATCGTCGAGGAAATCCTTGTCAAGGAAGCCGACAAGGTGAAGGAGGGCGATGTCCTCTTGCGGCTGAGCAGCGTGGAGGCGCGTTCCAATCTGGAAGTGCTGAGAACCCGGCTCAACGGGCTGCGGGTGATCGAGGCGCGGCTTCTGGCCGAGCGCGGCCTGACCGAGAAGATTTCCTTTCCGCAGGATCTTCTGGAGAGCGAGGAGCCGACCATCCGGGCCGCCATCGCCGATCAGACTCAGCTGTTCGAGGATCGTCGCTCCATCGTGAAGTCGCAGACCGATATCCTGTCCAACCGGATCGAGCAGGTCAAAACCCAGATCGAAGGGCTGGAGCTGCAGAAATCCGCCCTGGAACGGCGGGTCGAGAATTTCACCTCCATGCTCGAGCGTATGCGTGAGGGGGTGAGCCGCGGCCTGATCGAGGCCAATCTGCTGGCGCAGCGCGAGGACGAGATGATCCAGATCGAGGCAAGTCTCGGTCAGATCATTTCCGAGATTGCCCAAGCAAGAAATGTCATCGGCGAGAGCGAATTGCAGATAATTCAGGTCAGCCAGGAATACCAGGAACGTGCCAATACCGATCTCGAAAAGATCCGTGCGGATATCGGTGAGCTGCGCGAACGCATCAAGGTGGCCGAGGATGTGCTGGCGCGCACCGAGATCCGGGCGCCAAGCTCGGGCACGGTGCAGAACATCAAGGTGCATACGGTGGGGTCGGTGATCCGGCCGGGCGAGGTGCTGATGGAGCTCGTGCCGGAAAACGAGGAGCTTGTCATCAACGCGCACGTTTCGCCGCTCGACATCGACAACGTGGTGCCGGGGCTCTCGACGGAGGTGCGTTTCACGGCCTTCAAGATGCGGCTCACGCCGATCATGCTGGGAACGGTGGAGTCGGTGTCGAGCGACATCATCACGCCCGAAAACCCCAATGAGCCCCCCTATTATCTGGCCCGCATCGCCGTGGACGAGATGGAAATCCCCGAGGAGATCCGCGGCCGGCTGACGCCGGGTATGCCGGTGGATGTCATCATCACCACCGGGGAGCGCACGGTGGCCCATTACATCGTCTCGCCGCTGATGGACGCGGTGCGGAAGAGTCTGATCGAGGAATAGGGCAAAGCTGCGCTACGAGGAGACGGCACGCCCTGCCGGCCAGGGATATCCGGCGGGGAGGGGATGATCAGGTGCAGCCGGTTGGGATCAGGCCACCAAGAGGTCGAAATCCTGGAAATCTCCGCGCAGCCCGACCACCGAGATGATGACATTGTCCATGTCCCAGCTGCGGACATAGGTGCCGTCCGCGCCGCTGGAAATCACGCTCGGATCGATGATGATCACCTCCGTTCCCAGAGTGATCATGTCGACATCGGTCGGCTTGGACAGGAGATAATCCACGAAGGCGCGGGCATGCTCGTCGAATTCGGGAAGTTGCGAGGGAGTTGGCGCAGCCGCGGCCTCCACTTCGGGTTCGATCACCAGATCGACGATCCCCGCCTCGGCATAGGCCGATTCCTCGGGATCGAAGGTGGCAAATACCTCCGTTCTGTCAAAAGCAAATTCCTGCAATTCGGATTCCAGCGCCTGCAGAAGAGAGGGGATCGAGGAGAGGGAGCTCCCTGCAGGCCCGTCACTGTTCTCCAGCGTCGCCGGCGCCTCTTCTGTCTCCAGCTGGGCGAGGGAGAGCTCTTGGGGGCTGGCGGTCTGCACGGCGGCGGTGTCCTCCGCGCGCTCCTGGGCGGAAGGCGTCTGCGCCTTCTCCGCCGTGATCTCCACGCCCACGGCGATATTGATCTCCGGGCTCTTCTCTGCCGCACCATCCTGCACCGGGGCGGTCTCCGCCTCCGCCATCTGCCTGGTTGCGTCTTCGCCGGTATTCTGCCTCCCGCTCATCTCCGCCAGGAAACGGCCGAGGTCATTGAAGAAGGTGAGTATCTGGTCGGTGCCGGCGTCCTGGGGCGTGTCTTCTCCGGTTCCGTCCCCGGGCAGGGTGTCGGCCAGCTCAAGAAGTTGCAGCGCGTCGAGGATCTTTTGCCGGTCATCGACGAAGAGGGACTCCGACATGATCCCCATGGCAATGGCAATGGTGTTGAGCCCCAGCGCATAGCCGTTCGGCGCCAGGGCCATTCCCTGCAGTCCGTGGAGATCCTTCAGCTGCAGTTCGATCCGACCGTCATGCAGGAGATCCCGCGACAACGGCCGCCCCTCGCCGTCGGTGGTGGTCTGGATGGCATCGGCCAGTTCAACGGGGAGAGGGGGCAGGGCTTCGCCTTCATCGGCGTCGGCGTCGCTCTCGCCAAAGGCGATCAGCGCATCGAGCGCAGTCTCTGGCGCCTCGTCTTCCGGCTTCAGCAGCACAAGGTCGTCGGAGGCGACGTAGAGCGTCCAGATCAGGGCCGCGAGCAACATGGAGGGATGGAGGAAAAGCTTGCCGCCGCGCTCCAGGCGAATCACGCGACGCTCGACGGTCTCTCTCTGGTCCGCGCTTGTGCGGGGCACGGCCCGATTGGTGAAATCGGCGATCAGCCCGTTGAAGTCCGTCCCCCTGAGCGGTTTGCGGATATTGGGGCTGTCGAGCACATAGAGCCCGTCGATCCGGCTGAGGTGGATGAACACCTCGCCGTCTCCGTCGCAGAACACGAACCAGGGGTCGCCCTCGTCGCTCAGTCCGCGGTCGATGTCGCACGGCACGCCCGCCGCATCGAGCAGGCGCTTGACGCGAAACAGATCGGCCAGTTCCTGATTGCTCCAGTCGCGGACAACAGGGGCAGCGGAAGCCTCAGGGATGGGAATTTCCACCTCGCCCAGATCGGTGCGCCCTTCGGGCGTCGTGCGAAAGGGGAGCGTGTCGTTGCCGTCCTGCAGAAAGGCTCGCGGCTCCTCCGATCGCTTCCACTCCCGGTGCCGAAATGTCAGGATATCCGCCATTTCAGAACGCCGCCCTCAGAGACAGAAGCATCTGACAAATCCTATCATGTCTTCCCGCGAGAGGGGAGACGCCATCAGAGGATCAGGAAGCAGCGTCCTCTTTCCCGAAAAGAATCCGGTAGGTGCTGGGTTCGTAATAGCGCAGCAGCGTCTTGACGAAGGCGCGCGGTTCCTGACCCAGGGCCTCCGCCCATTCCGCATAGCGGTGTGCCGGGATCTTGCCGCGGCCGTTCTCCAGCTGGGAGATGAAGGTGTAGTAGTCGAGCCCCAGCCGGTCGGCCAGCTCGCGTTGCGACAGCCCCTGCGCCTCACGCAGCGACTTCAGCCAGTGACCCAGGGCAAGCCGCTGTTCGCGGCTCTCCTCGGGGGTGGTCTTGTGCAGTTCGGCAAGCATGTTTCCTGTCCTCGTGTGGCAGCGGTCGAGGTGTCAACCGAACCCGGCGCGCGCAGGGCACCCCAAGTGTATCGTTTTCACTATATAGACATGGTTCTCCCAAGGCAAATCCTTGCCGCTCTCGCCTGCCCCCCGCTTTTGGGCATGCGCCTGCGACCCCTGCGTTCGGCAAGGGGCAATGATCTTTTGACTCGGATGCCCGCTACCTCCTACAATTTTCCTTTTATTGAGGAGGGCGAGGCATGGATCCCCTTCCGCAATTCATGTCCGGCATCTTCCTGGGCAACCAGCAGTTCGGATATGTCGGCGAGGTCATCGACGTCACAGATTTCAACAATGACGGCATCGATGACTATGTCGTTCAGAATCCGTCGATAAATCTGGGAAAGGGGGCGGTCGACGTCATCTTTGGCCGTCGGGAAGGCTTTCCGGAGGTCTTCACCCTTGACGATCTCGCCCCCGGCGAATGGATCCGGCTGGTCAACTCCGCCCCGACCACGACCTTCCCCCGATTCGGCGAGCAGATCGTCTCCGGTGACTTCAACGGCGACGGTCTGAACGATCTCGCCATCTCCGCGCCGGGCGACAGTACGGGCGGCTTGATCGGCAACGGGACGGTGTCGATCTTCCATGGGCGCACGCCGCAGGAAACCGAGAATTTCATCCTCGACGATCTCGGCGGCACCGCCTTCTGGGATGCGCAGAGCTTCGACGGCATCACCGGGCGCAACATCGCCGGCAATGACGATGGCATGGGGCTCGGCTCGTTTCTCACGAACCCCGGCGATATCGACGAGGACGGCGTTGACGAGCTGGTCATCGGCACAGGCGCGCCGGGCGGAGAGCAGACGCTGCACATCCTCTACAACGGCCGGATCGATCTGGCCGCTCAGCCCGGTGTTGCGGGGATCGACGATTTCGCCCCTCCCGAAATCCTCTCCCTGAAGGCGCCGGGGGCGACGATCACCGGCTTCGAGGTGCTGCCGGTGGCCTGGCCCGAGGGCGGGGCGGCGGACGGACTCTTCGATGTCTATTCCTCGCTCAACCCCGATCCGCCCGATGTCTTCGCCCCCGATGACGATACCCCGCCGCCCGGGGGGCTGCCCGATCCCTTGCCGTTCTCCAATCTCGCGCCGGGGCCGGCGGGCGAGCCGATCCTGCAGTTCAGCGAGACCACCGGCCCGGAGGTGACGGAGACGCGCCTGACCGTCACCGTGCCCGAGGGATGGACACGGGTGGAGAGCGCGGGCGAAAGCGGCCTGACCTTCACGTTCATGCCGGTGGGCGCGATGGACGGTGCAGCGATCACGATCACCGTCCCCGCAGGGTGGACGTCACCCGGCTCCGGCAGCCCCGGCGGCGCTCCTTACGAGTTCATGCCCGAACCGGGCGCGGATCCCTTCGGCTCTCCCGTCACGATCGACGTCGCGGTTCCGCAAGATCGCATGCCCCATGATCCCCTCGATCTGGGCAGGGATCCGGGTGAGCCGGATCTGACCATCAGGGAGCTGCCGGACGGCATGCCTCCCCCTCCGCCGATCCTCATCGGCGGTGACGTGGCTCCGGGGGATGAGATACCGGGCAGGCTTGCCTTCACCATCACCGATCCCCTCGGTTCCTCGTCGCCCGTCATCGTCGATTTCCCCGAGGAGGGGCCTGCCGGAAGGTTCGACCCCAGCGGCCCCGGCACCGACGGGCTGAGCCTGCTCCTCACCACCTTGCCCGAGGACAATGACGGCATCCCCGGAGAGGCGCCGTGGGTGGGCATCACCCATCTTGACGACAGTCTGCCCCTGTCATCCGAGCCTTTCAATCTCGGTCCTCCCCCTCTTCCCGAGGATCCTTTCGAGCGGGTCGAGATCACCGGCCTTCCGGTATCGTCCTTCCCTCCCGACAAGGGAGGAGGATTGCTCGGTGATCTGAACGGCAATGGCACGCTCGACATCGGCATCAACATCTTCAACTCCAATGGCGGGGAAAATGTCATCATCGACGGCGGCGCCTGCGATCTTGTCGGCGCCGACGGCACTCTCGATCTGACAAATCCGGCGGTCACGCCCTTCGTTCAGATGATCATGGGGCCGGACGAGCCTCCCCCCGACCCTTACGATTCCTCCCCCGGCTGGTATCGGGGCCGGAACATGGAGAGGGGAGATCCCCTCGGAGTGGCCGCAGATGCCATAAGTCAATATCACCACCACATGAGTCTAGAGGAGCGTATAATCCACGAGGAGGAGCTGTGGGAGCAACAGCGACTTATGTTCCCTACGATTGAAGAACTATGGAAACGTCTCGGTAATTTGTTATTTGGAGGTTTTGGCACCGGTGCGACGGATTTCTCTTTCGAGACGCCCGATGGTCCGCCCGGCGCGCTGACCGGCCTTTCGGGTACGATTGCCTCGAATGGCGGGGTTTTGGAGTTTTACGCCAACGCCAATTTCACCGACAATTTCACTCTCGACCCGACCCAGCTTGACGGCAGCAACGGCTTCCGGGTGCATGGTGAGACCGCTTTCGGCGGTTTCGGCTGGGATTTCGTCTATGGCGATGTCAATGGCGATCGCATCGACGACGTGATCGTCTCGGCGCCCTTCACCTATACCGACACCGAGTTCGGCCTCGGCGCGATCTACACGGTGACGGGCGGGCTGAAGAACCTGCGCGCGCAGGACCATCAGGATGGCGTGATCGACGGCAACATCGTTGCCGGGCTTCTCAACGAGACGCCGCCGCTCAGGGCGGGGCTGATCATCACCAGCGAGGAGGATTTCAGCGACTTCGGCACCGCCTTTGCCGCGCTTGGCGACATCAACGGCGACGGTCTGAACGATTTTCTGATCGGAGAGCCGGAGGCCGATGCCGGCGGCGATGCCGGTGCGGGGCGCGGGGTGGTGCTCTTCGGCGACGCCAATTTCGGCATGCCGGAGCTCGATCTGGCCGGGCTGACCACCGCGCAGGGCTTCTTTCTCGAGGGGATTGCGCCGGGTGACATGGCCGGCGCCGGCCTGGGCGGGCCAGGCGATGTGAATGGCGACGGGCTGGCCGATATCCTGATCGGCGCGCCGGGCGAGGCGACGGGTGCAGGCGCGGGTCATGGCGTCTATGGCCGGCAGGGAGCGGGCCCCTTCGCGCTTCACACCGGACTCGACACGCTCGGCCCGACGACGGGCTTTGCCGTGGCCGGCCGTGATCCGGGCGACATGCTGGGAGCCACGGCCACGGGGCTTGGCGACATCAACGGCGACGGGCGGCCCGATTTCGCCTTCGCCGCGCCGGAGGCCGATCCGGGGACGGCGCCCATGGCCGGCGAGATCTTCGTCGTCTTCGGGCAGGCGGGCGATCTGCCGCAGACGATCGCGCCGGGCGATCTCGACGGCACCACGGGCTTCGTCATCCAGGGCGCGGCGGCGAATGACCTTGCCGGCAGCACCATCTCGCCGCTTGGCGACATCAACGGCGACGGTTTCGACGATGTGGCGATCGGCTCGCCGGGCGAGCCGCTCTCCGGGCCGGGCTCGGAGGGGGCGGTGGACATCCTCTTCGGCACCGATCTGGGGTTCCCGGCTCTGCTGCCGCTTGGCGGGGGCAGCAGCCTGCGCCTCTCGGGCCTGTCCGAGGGCGACAATCTCGGCGGGGCCATGGACGGGCG
>RFIU01000007.1 GCA_003695555.1 Alphaproteobacteria bacterium | reverse complement strand
TAGCGCAGTCATTCATCTGATCGCGCAGCTTTTCGAACCTGTTGACAAAGGCGAGCTGTGCCGCCTCCGTCGTCTTCTCGTTGAGCGGAAAGGCGATCTGATGCAGCTCGACCCGGGCGTCGAGAGGGTCGGGCTCCAGCACCCGGCGGCGATCATTGAGGCGAAGGATGTAGAATCCGCCGCCCAGACGGATCGGGTCCGACACTTCCTCGACCTTCAGTCCGGCGACCGCCTGCGCAAGGCGAGGGGAGAGCTGGTCGGCGGTCACCCAGCCCATGTCGCCACCGGCGGCAGCGCTTGCAGATTGCGAAAACTGTCGCGCCACCGCGGCGAAATCGGCGCCGCCACGAAGCTGTTCGACAAGCCGTTTCGCGGTTTCGCGCATCTGCGCTTCCTTCGAAGGATCATCGACCAGCAGATAGATTTCGGAAATATGATACTGTGGCTGCCCGGCCGAGGCCTTGATCCGCTTCAGCTCGGCCTCGGCTTCTTCCTGCGAGGCGACGGCGAAGGGGCCGAGACGGCCCTGGACCAGTTGCTGCCAGGCGATTTCCGGCTTCATCTGGTCAAGATAGGTCTGCTTTGCGATACCGAGACGGGCGAGATACTCTTCGAACTGCTGCGCTGTCATGCGAAAATTCGCCGCCTGTCGGGCAAAGGCCTCTTCGGCGTCCTTGTCCGAAATCTCGATCTCGAATTTCTTGGCTTCCTGCAGCTTGAGCTTGTCGTCCACCATGTTGCGGATGACCTGCTGCTGAAGGCGGGCGAGCTGCTGCTGATCGCGGACCCCGCCGATCGAGGCGAGCGTCAGGCGCAGCCGCTGCACCACGTCATAGGCCGAAATCGGCTCGTCATTGACGAGGGCGACGATGCGATGGGGAATGCCGCCCGGCGGTGAAGATGCCGGCGCCCCTGACTGCTGCGCCAGGACCGGGCCGCCATCCGGTGGATAGAGCGGCAGAAGGCCGAACGCCAGAACGAGAAGAAAACAGCCGACGCGCCGCCATGCGCCCGGCGAAAGGGAAAAAATCTGCTGCATCTGTTCCTGGATCACGTCCTTGCCAATGCGTTCATGATGCATGCCAAAAGGGAGGAAATAAGGCAAGCGGCATTGCAGGCACGGTCCGGCATGCGCCAGACCGCCCTCTTGCCGAGGGGAAGGATTCTTGGCAGGCTGCCCTCCGTCGGAACGGATTCATCAAGACATCCGGTGCGCCCCCACGATCATCCGGGCAAGGGAAACACGAATGGTCAAGGTGCTCTTCATCTGCATGGGCAATATCTGTCGTTCCCCGATGGCCCACGGTATTCTTTCGACTCTCGCCGAGCAGGCCGGCCTCGCGCATGCCGATCCACCGCTTGTCGTTGATAGCGCGGGCACCAGCGATTATCACGTCGGCGAGCCACCGGACCCGCGAGCCATCCGCACGGCAGGCGAATACGGTGTCCGGATCGATCATCTGCGCGCCCGCCAGGTTACACGTGAGGATCTCGACAGTTTCGATCACCTGATCGTCATGGAACGCGCCAATATCGCCCGCATGACCGAGCTGTTCGGCCGACCGCTGATGGATAAGGCAGGCGAGCGCGTCCGTCTGCTGCTCTCCTATGCCCCGGACGTACCCCTCGACGAGGTGCCGGATCCCTATTACGGCGGCGAGGAGGACTTTCACCGCTGCTTCGATCTGCTTGAACGTGGAGTCGTTGGTCTCTTCGCCCATATCGCCCGTACGCATTATGACGGCCGGGTCTCACTGGACTGACGATGGCGTCGATGAAGCGGGGGCGACCCGGATGGAACCCTGGCGGCAATGAATCTGGATGCTCGCGCACAGCGGCTTCTCGATCGGCGGATCGTGAACAGCGAACCCTTGGCGGGCGGCGACATCTGCGAGGTCCGGCGTCTCATTCTCGATGATGGCGCCTCCCTCGTCGCCAAGAGTACGCCGCATGCGCATCTTGAAGCGCGGATGCTGGCGGATCTTGCTCTGGCCGATGCGCCGGTCCCGAAGGTGATCTCGATCGAGGGAGACCTGTTGATCATGACCGACCTCGGCGGGCGGGCAGGCCTGGCCGGACCGGCAGCGGCAGAGGAGGCCGGCCGACGCCTTGCCCTGCTGCACTCCCATGTCGGAGATCGCTTCGGCTACGAATACGATACTGTGATCGGACCGCTGCCGCAGGACAACCGTCCTTGCGACGACTGGCCGGCCTTCTATGCAGAGCGTCGGCTGCTGACGATGGCCAGAATGGCGAAGGAGGCGGGCCGACTGCCGATCGTGACCCTTCGCCGCATCGAACGCCTGTCCGGAAACCTCGATCGCTGGCTGGCCCACCGCCCGGCCGCATCGCTTGTCCATGGCGACTTCTGGTCGGGGAATGTGGTGAGCGTGCCGGATCGTCTGTGCGGCTTCATCGATCCGGCAATCTATCGCGGCGATTCGGAAATGGATCTGGCGATGCTGGCGCTCTTCGGCGGACTCAATGACGCCTTTCTGCGCGGCTACGGATCGGTGCGAAGAATCGCATCCGCCTTTTTCGAAAAACGCATGGCGCTCTACCAGCTATGGCCGCTGCTCGTCCATGTTCGGCTCTTCGGGGGCGGCTATCTCACCTCCGTCGAACGGATCCTCGCGCGCTACGATGCCTGAGGCCGGAAAGCGCGCCTCGACCTCATAGCGTGCGCCATCACCGAGCAGATGGCTTTCAAACAGGCTGAAATGCGAAACCCGAAAAGGAGGGAGCGCCAGATCGCCATGATGGGCGAGCCACGACCGGAGCGGGCCGGTCCGCCGCCCGAAGCGGGCTAGCGTGACATGCGGCGCGAACTTGCGATGCTCTTCTGCGATACCGATCCTCTCAAGAGCCTGATTGACCT
>RFIU01000048.1 GCA_003695555.1 Alphaproteobacteria bacterium | reverse complement strand
TTCGGATGCCGCCCCCACCCGATGGTCCATCCATCGGCCAGGATCATGTTACCCCCCCCGATTTCCCGTCAAGGATGCGTGTGTTCACAATCTCGTGAGATCATTTCAGTTGATTTCCGACTGGGCTGCCATCGGCCACGGCGGGGCCGACGGTGTGCGCACCTCCCCCTGCCATCCTGCACCGCCTTTCGGTCGCCGCCCCACCGATCACTCGGCGCGCAGCGCTTCGGCCGGATCGAGGGCGGCGGCGCGCGCGGCGGGACAGGTGCCGGCGATCAGGCCGGAAAGCAGTGCGAAGCCGACGCCGATCAGAATCCATCCCGGCGTCACCACGGCATCGAGACCGGCCGCCGTGTCGAATCCCCCTTGTCCATATGTTCTCTTTTTGTTCTAATTCTCGGCCGTCCACCGATTCGCCAGGGAACGTCAATGGAGCGATGCGCAGGCCGTCCGAGCTGGAGTCCATGTATATCGACTTCGACGGCTTCTTTGCCGCCGTCGAGGAGCAGGCAAGGCCCGCCCTGCGGGGGCGGCCCGTCGGCGTCATCCCCTTCGCGGGGACAGCGGCGACGATCATCATCGCGGCCAATGCCCGCGCCAAGCGGTGCGGGGTGAAGACGGGGCTCGGCGTGCGCGAGGCGCGACGGCTGTGCCCCGACATCCGGCTGGTGCCGCAGTCGCCCGAGCTCTATGCCCGCGCCCACCGCCGACTGCTGCTGGAGATCGAGAGCATCCTGCCGATCGAAGCGGTCTGTTCGATCGACGAGGTGGCCTGCCGTCTCGAACCGGCCGACGCCCGGGATCCGCAAGCGCTGGGCGCGCGCATCAAGGACCGCATCCGGACGCGGATCGGTCGCCATGTCACCTGTTCCATCGGCTTCGGGCCGAACCGCCAGCTCGCCAAGATCGCCAGCGACATGGACAAGCCCGACGGGCTGACCGTTCTGCATCCCGACCGGCTGCCGGGGCGTCTGCTGGAGCTTGACCTCGACGACCTTCCGGGCATCGGCCGGCGCATGCTGCGCCGCCTAGAAGCGGCCGGAATATGGAGTGTGGAGGATTTGTGGAACACCAGCCCCAAGCAGCTGCGCGCGCTGTGGGGGAACGTTAACGGGGAACGCTTCTGGTACGCGCTTCACGGCCATGCAGTTCAGGCCGAGCCGGTCGCGCGAAACATGTTCGGTCACGGCCGGGTGCTGCCACCCGACCATCGCGATCTCGACCATGCGCAGGAATATTCGCGACTGCTTGCCGTCAAGGCGGCCCGCCGAATGCGCCGAGAGGGGTATCTGGCGCGTCGCTTCGGCCTCTGGCTGGAAACGAAACAGGACCGGTGGTCCGGCGAAGAGCGGCTGCATGAAACCAGCGACGATCACGCCTCGATCGTCGCCCTGACGGCACTGTGGAAACGGGCCCGCCGCGTCCTCGAGCGCCGCGCGCAGGTGGTGCGCGTCCACGTCGCCCACTATGATCTGGTGCGCGAGGGACATCGCCAGCTCGACCTGCTGGAACCGCCGACGGCCGCCAGCGAACGCTGGATCCGGATCTCGCGGATCATCGACGAAATCAATGCCCGATATGCGGCGACGGTGGTGAGCCTCGGCCCCTGGAATCCGCCGCCCGGCGGCTATGCCGGGGCGAAGATCGCCTACAGCCGCATTCCCGATATCGAGGATTCCTGGTGAGGAGAGCGATGATGGAATACGACGACCTTCGCCTTGGCGACTATGCCGAGGGCTATCGCTTCGCCTGCCGCTGCCGGGCCTGCGGCTTCGCCTGGTACGAGCGGCCCGGCGAACTGCTGGAGCGCGCCGGCTTTCACGACCGGATGCGCCTCGACGAAGTGGAGGCGACCCTGCGGTGCCGCCGCGCGCGCGATCATCCCCGGCGATCGCGGGCAGGCGTGACGGTCCTGCCGCTGCGCGAACGCCGGACCCATCACTTCGTCGGCGGGCTGGCATAACTTCGTCGGCGGGCTGGCGTAGGACGCCAAGGCCGGGTGCTCGCCGATGGCCCTTTGCGAAAACGGCTGCCGGAACGTGCCCCTTGGCGCTGGGCGAAGATCCCGCCCATGAAGGAAGCGGAAACGGCAGGAACGGTCATGCTTCGCTTCGGGCGGCAGAAAGACAGCGGCCGACAGGAAGACGGGGATACCGCGCCCCCGGCCGCATTCGCGCCGGCCGCCCTGCGAATTCCCCAATGCTTCCCCCCTTCTCTTACGGCCCCTCATTCCCGGACGATTCCCGGCAGCGGCGGGGCCGGGCATCCGCGCGGGTTTCCTCCTCTTGTCAGACGGCAACGGGCTTGTTAGGGCCGAAGAGGCGCGTGCATCGGGGAACGAGGAGGACAGGAACCGTGAGCGATCCTGCAGACGGGCGATCTGCGGACGGGACGCCGGCAGGGGATGGAACACCGGCAGGCGCTTCACAAGCCGCACCGGATGGCGCTTCGCACGCGGCATCCGCTCCGTCGCCCCCGTCGCCGGACGGAACGCGACGGCGAGCGATCTTAGCCGCTCTCGGGCTGGGGTCGGCAGCGACCGGGCTGGCGGTGATCGCGGCGCTCTTCGCCAATCGTCGCGGCGGTGAAGGAACGGCGAAGAAAGCTTCACGCCCCGGCGCCCCGGCGCTGCTCTCGGCGCGCGCATCGTCGCGTCGCCTGAAGATGGTCACCACCTGGCCGAAAAACTTCCCCGGCCTCGGCACCGGTGCCGAGCGCCTTGCCCGCCGCATCGCCGAGATG
>RFIU01000047.1 GCA_003695555.1 Alphaproteobacteria bacterium | reverse complement strand
TCCCGCGCGCGGCGGCCGAGGGGCTCGCTGATGCGGTCGATGTCTTCGTCGAGACGATCGCCTTTACCGCCGAGGAGGGCGAGCGGGTGCTGGCGGCGGCGCGCCGGGTCGGGCTTGCCGTCAAGGTGCATGCCGAGCAGCTCTCGAACGCGGGCGGCGCCCGGCTTGCGGCGCGCTTCGGGGCGCTGAGCGCCGATCATCTCGAGCATCTCGACGCCGACGGCATCGCCGCAATGGCGCGGGCCGGCACCGTCGCCGTACTGCTGCCCGGCGCCTTCCACTTTCTCGGCGAGACGCGCAGACCGCCGGTCGCGGGCCTGCGCGCCGCCGGCGTGCCGATCGCGGTGGCGAGCGACTGCAATCCCGGCTCCTCGCCGCTCATTGCACCGCGGCTTGCGATGCATCTTGCCTGCAGCGAGTTCGGCCTCACCCCGGCAGAGGCGCTCGCCGGCATGACGCGCGAGGCGGCGCGGGCCTTGGGAGTCGGGTCCGAGACGGGCACGATCGAGCCGGACCGGCACGCCGATCTCGCTCACTGGCGGATCGATCATCCGGCAGATCTCGCCTGCTGGATGGGTGGCGCGCTGTGCGCGCGGCGGTTCTTCGCGGGGCGCTGAGAGACGAAAGGGCGAGGCCGGCGGACCGGCTTCGCCCATCTTCTCGAGACCTCCCGCAAGGCACTAATGGCCTTCGGGCACCTCCGGAGTCGAGGCGGCGATCGTCTTGCCGAAGCATTTGAAGATGCAGGCGAGAAGAGCCTGCGCCGTCGCCGCGCCGAGCGTGATGCCAAGACAGGCTAGGACCGCCGGCGCGGTCAATCCTCCACTCAGATAAAGTGAGATGATACAGGTGACGACGATGGCAAGCGCCAGCCAGCCGATGTCCTTGACATAGCGCGTGATGCAGTCTCGAACGCAATCATACATGGTCAGGCCCCTCCTTTTTCCGAAGGGCGCAGAACCAGCGCCGTTGCTGCGATCGAGAAGACGATGATGGCGGCGCGAAGATGATCGCTGTCCGTCATCGTATAGAGCCAGATCCACGCCACCGCCAGGATGCCGGCGATGATGCTCCAGATGATCTTTTCGATCATGAGACTCCTCCCCTTTGTGTTGTGAGGGCGTTTACGATACCAGAATTCGCCTCTCGAAAACAGTAAAGTGGCGTATAACCAGTGAGAGAATGTGGGAAGTTTTGTCAGTCGAGACGACCACAGGTGAGTCGATTGCGCGCTGCGGCATGTCTCATTAGAGCAAGTGAAGTGATCGACTTGCGGTCGGTCTTCATCCGTCACTTTGACGCAGATGGAAAGGGTGAGAGAAAGCGAGCTTCGCATGTCCGATGAGCAAGAGCGGGCGCCGCTCTATGAATGCGTCAAGCGGCATCTGATCGAAGGCATCGAATCCGGGCTCTGGCGGGTCGGCGACCGGCTGCCTTCCGAGCATCAGCTGACGCGCCGCTTCGGCGTTTCGCGGATGACCGTCAACCGGGCGATGAAGGAGCTGGAGGCGGCCGGATTCATCGAGCGGGTCGCCGGCTCGGGCAGCTTCGTCGCCGACCGTCGCGTGCAGGGCGAGCTGGTCGAGATCCACGATCTTGCCGGCGAGCTGGCGCATCGCGGCCACCGCCACCGCTGTAGCCTGCTGGAGCGTCGCAACCTTGCCGCCGATGAGGAATGGGCCGAGGCCTTCGCCATCGCCCCCGGTACGCCGCTTCACTATGCCCGCGTGCTGCACTTTCGCGACGATCTGCCGGTACTGCTCGAGGAAAGGCGGGTCAATCTCGCGGTCGCACCGGAATACGCCACGGCCGACCTCGATCGTGAGACGTCCTATCAGGTGCTGATGCGCCTTGCGCCGTTGCAGCGCGCCGAGCATGTCGTGCGGGCGGTGTCGGCGACGCCGGAACTGCGCGAGCTGCTCGCGCTTGCCGAGAATGAGCCCTGTCTCCTGGTTCACCGTCGCACCTGGGCGAAGGGGGCGGTCGCCTCGCTCGCCGATCTCTGGCATGCGGGATCGCGCTATGAACTGATCGGTCGGGTGCGGTGACGAGCGACTTGCCGGTCGGTGGCGGTCGGTTTATAAGAATCTGTCTATACAGATTTTGATGGCCGCACCTGCTGGCGCGAGCAGGCGCGCCGGATGGGGGGGGGATGCGTTGCATTCCGACGGGATAGGGGAGGCGGATCATGGCAGAGGTGGACAGACAGGCCAACCGGCGCATCGTCCGCGCGCCGCGCGGGCCGCATCTCAATGCACGAAGCTGGCAGACGGAAGCGCCGCTTCGCATGTTGATGAACAATCTCGATCCCGAGGTCGCTGAGAAGCCGGAAGAGCTCGTCGTCTATGGCGGCATCGGCCGGGCGGCGCGCAACTGGGCCGCGTTCGAGAAGATCGTCGAGACCCTCAAGCGTCTGGGGAATGACGAAACGCTGCTGGTCCAGTCGGGCAAGCCGGTCGGCGTCTTTCGCACCCATGCGGATGCGCCGCGGGTGCTGATCGCCAATTCCAATCTGGTGCCGCACTGGGCGACCTGGGAGCATTTCAACGAGCTCGACCGCAAGGGCCTGATGATGTACGGCCAGATGACGGCGGGGTCGTGGATCTACATCGGCAGCCAGGGGATCGTGC
>RFIU01000006.1 GCA_003695555.1 Alphaproteobacteria bacterium | reverse complement strand
GTCAGCGAATGCCCGATCGACAAACATGCGCCGATCTCGCCGCCGCCTTTCAGGCCGCGGTGGTCGATTGCCTCGTCGATCGCACGGCAATTGCCCTTGGCCAGTATCGCGAACGATGGGCACCGGCCGCTCCCCACCTCGTCGTCGCCGGCGGGGTCGCCGCCAATCGGGCGATCCGCGACGCCCTCGAACAGCTGGCCGAACGCGAAGGCGCGCAGCTCGTCGTGCCGCCGCCGCGCTGGTGCACCGACAATGCGGCGATGGTCGCCTGGGCAGGGGTTGAGCGAGCCCGACGAGGCCTCGTCGATCCGCTCGCAGCGCCGGTGCGTGCGCGCTGGCCGCTCGACGAGACGCGGGCCGGTACGATCGGCGGCGGCCGCAAGGGGCCGAAGGCCTGAATGGCGGGTGCCGTCCATCCGTTTCAGGTGAGCGGGGCTTGCGCGCGCGGGTGCTTTGGTTCAGGTTTTCCCGCAACGCTGCCAGGGTGCGAGGAGGCGTGAGTGAAGGAGACGACGAAGAATGAGGCGGGAACGACAGTCGGCGTGCTCGGCGGCGGCGCTTGGGGAACGGCGCTGGCCTGTGCCGCGGCACGCGCCGGCCATCGTGTTCTCCTCTGGGCGCGAGAGGCCGAAGTCGTCGCCGCCATCAACGAGCGCCGAGAGAACCCCGCCTTTTTGCCCGGCATCCCGCTCGATCCCGCCATCTCGGCCAGCGGCGCGATCGGTGATCTCGCCGCCGCCGACCTGATCCTGCTGGTCGCCCCGGCGCAGTTCATGCGCGCCAGCGTCTCGGCACTCGCCCCGCATCTGCGTGAAGACGTGCCGCTGGTCATCTGCGCCAAGGGAATCGAACGTGCCAGCGGCCGGCTGATGAGCGAGGTGGTGGGCGAGATCGTTCCCGGCGTACCCCTCGCCGCGCTTTCGGGTCCGACCTTCGCCCATGAGGTGGCGCGCGGGCTTCCGGCCGCCGTCACCATCGCCAGCGACGACATCGCCCTGGCCGAGGCGCTCGTTGCCGACCTCGGGCAGCCGACCTTCCGGCCCTATGCCAGCGACGACCTGATCGGTGTGCAGATCGGCGGCGCGGTGAAGAACGTCATCGCCATCGCCTGCGGCGTCGTTGCCGGCCTCGCGCTTGGCGAAAATGCGCGCGCCGCACTGATCACCCGCGGTCTTGCCGAGATGATCCGCTTCGGCCGCCACCGCGGCGCCCGGCTCGAGACGATGGTCGGCCTGTCGGGGGCGGGCGACCTGTTTCTCACCTGTTCATCGACCGCCTCGCGCAACATGTCGCTCGGCAAGGCGCTGGGCGAGGGACGCTCACTCGACGACGTGCTCGGCGAGCGGCGATCGGTTTCGGAAGGGGTGTGGACCGCCGAAATCCTTGCCCGCCTGGCAAGCGATGCGGGGATCGAGATGCCGATTACCGAGGCGGTCGCCGAGCTCGTCGGCGGGCGCACCGACGCCCGGCTGGCCGCTGAAACGCTGCTGACGCGTCCCTTCACCCGAGAGGAGATCTAGCGATGCTGTTCCTGATCGTCACCGAAGACGGCCCCGACGGCGAGCGCATCCGGCGCACCACCCGCGAAGCCCATCTCGCCTATCTGAAGGACGCCGGCGCCCGTCTCAAATTCGCGGGGCCACTTCTCGACGAGAAGGATGCACCCACGGGGTCGGTCATCGTCATCGAGGCGGCGAGCGAAACCGCCGCACAGCTGTTCGCCGAAAACGATCCATATGCGAAGGCCGGTCTGCCGGCGAGACGCACCATCCGGCCGATCCGGGCGGTGCTCGGCGAATGGCCGGCGTTGGACGAGTGAAGCGGATCGGGGGCGCGTCGTGAAATCGCACGGTGAAGACTTCTGGAGAAAGCGGGGGCGCAAGCAGCACCCCACGGGACGGCAGACAAGAAGGAAAACGCAAAGATGGCGCACTGGCTGCTGAAGAGCGAACCCGGCGACTGGTCATGGGCCGACCAGGTGGAAAATCAGGTCTGCGAGTGGGACGGCGTGCGCAATGCGCAGGCGCTCGGCCACATGAAGGAAATGGCGCTCGGCGATACCGCCTTCTTCTACCACAGCGGCGAGGAACGCCGGATCATGGGAATCGTCGAGGTCGTTCGCGGCTGGCGCGAGGATCCCGATGACCCGAAGTCCGGCCTCGTCGATGTCCGCGCGATCGAGCACCTGCCGCGCCCGGTGACGCTTGCCGAGATCAAGGCGGACCCGGCGTTCGCCGAATCGCCGCTGGTCCGCCAGCCGCGTCTGTCAGTGATGCCGGTCCCCGACGAGCTGTGGCAGAAGATCTGCGAGATGGGCGGACTCTAGCCGATCCGGCTGACGGCGCCGGTCAGCGGACCCGGGTGGCGATCCGCGCCAGCACGATGCCACCGAGCACCAGCAGCGCGCCGAACCCTTCAAGCGGCCCCAGCGCCTCGCCGAACAGCGCCCAGGCGGCAAGGGCGGCGACGACCGGCTGGAGCAGCAGGCTGACCGCCGAAAAGGCTGGCGGCAGATGCGCGAGCGCATGGACGATCAACCCCTGCCCGCCGATCTGAGAAACGAGGGCAAGGCCGATCAGCGGCCACCAGCCGACAAGATCGCGGGGCAGCATCGGCTCCGGGCTTGCCAGCGCCAGCGGCCATAGCGCGAGCGCCGTTACCAGAATCGAGAAGCTGAGCACTGTCCAGGTATCATGGCGTGAGCGCAGCCGCGCGGTGGTCAGGAAATAGCCGGCGTACATCACGGCGGTGGCGATGCCGAGCGCGTCTCCGAGAAGGCGTTCGGGCGAAACCTCAAGGCTCGCCCCCATCAGCGCCGCCGCGCCGGCAAGCGCCGATGCCATGCCGAGCAGGAACAGCGGCCGGAAGCGGTGGCCGAGAAAGAGAAAGCCGACGAGGGCGACGAAGACCGGATTGAGATTGGCGAGCAGCGTCGCATTGGCGACCGTGGTCAGCCGGATCGACCAGTGCCAGAGGCCGAGATCGGCGGCAAAGAACAGGCCGCAACCGACGAGCAGAACGAGATCGCCCCGGATCGGCGACCCCTGCCGGCTGCAGACGGGCCGGCGCTCCGACCGGCTTTCGTGACGGCGCGCGCGGGCCGTCTGCAACGCCCGCCAGAAGATCAGCGGCGGCAGGGCGAGCGCCATCCGCCAGAAGGCGCTGGCAAGCGGCCCGACCTCGGCGACACGCACGAAGATCGGCGCGAAGCCGATGCCGACTGCGCCGGTGAGCAGGGCGAGAAAGGCGAGGCTCGCCCGCCGCTCGGCCCCGCCGGGGTCCATCCTGCGTGCTGTTGTCCCGTCGCGTCCCGCCATATCTCGCCCCGTCTCGTGATATCCCGCTTCCTTTGCCGCTTGCGACGGCTTGGCGTGCGCCGCACGCTCGCATAGACTCGGCCCGGCCCGCAACGGGCGGCAGGATCGATCGAGGGAGGAGAAGGAGAATGAGCGAGGATCGCGTGATCCCGACGGGCCCCGAACATGGCGGCCGGATCGATGCGGCGACCCGCGAGCGGATGTATCGCCGCTCGATCGAGGATCCGGAGGGCTTCTGGCGTGACGAGGCGCACCGCCTGGCGTGGACCCGCTTTCCCAAGCGCATCAAGGACGCTTCCTTCGATGGCGATGTCCATATCCGCTGGTTCGAAGACGGCGTGCTCAACGCCTGCGTGAACTGTCTTGACCGGCATCTGGAGGCGCATGGAGATCGCACGGCGATCCTGTTCGAGAGCGACGAACCCGGAAAGTGCCGCTCGATCAGCTACCGCGAGCTGTTCGAGGAGGTCTGCCGGATGGCTAATGTCCTGAAGAAACTCGGCGTCGGCCGCGGCAATCGGGTGACGATCTATCTGCCGATGATCCCGCAGGCAGTCGTTGCCATGCTCGCCTGTGCGCGGATCGGGGCGGTGCATTCGGTGGTCTTCGCCGGCTTCTCGCCGGATGCGCTGAAAGGGCGGATACTTGATGCCGATTCGCACTTCCTGATCACCGCCGACGAAGGCGTGCGCGGCGGAAAGCGCGTGCCCTTGAAACGCAATGCCGATCAGGCGCTGGCCGAATGTCCCGACGTCCGTCATGTGCTGGTCGTGCGTCGCACCGGGGCCGAGATCGCCATGCAGGAAGGTCGCGACGTCTGGTGGCATGAGCTGCGCGAGACGGTCGCCGCCGACTGCCCGGCCGAGGAGATGGGCGCCGAAGACCCGCTCTTCATCCTCTACACCTCCGGCTCGACCGGCCGGCCGAAGGGCGTGCTGCATACTACCGGCGGTTATCTGCTGCACGCGGCGATGAGCTTCGACCTCGTCTTCGCCCCACAGCCCGACGAGATCTTCTGGTGCACTGCCGACGTCGGCTGGGTGACCGGTCACAGCTATATCGTTTACGGCCCGCTCGCCAACGGTGCCACGGTACTGTTGTTCGAGGGCGTGCCGACCTGGCCCGACATCGACCGTTTCTGGGAGGTCATCGAACGCCATCGGGTGAACATCTTCTATACTGCCCCGACTGCCATCCGGGCGTTGATGCGCCACGGCGACGAGCCGGTAAGGCGTCACGACCTGTCATCGCTGCGGCTGATCGGCACCGTCGGCGAGCCGATCAATCCGGAAGCCTGGGAGTGGTACTACCGTGTCGTCGGGGGCGAGCGATGCTATCTCGTCGATACCTGGTGGCAGACGGAAACCGGCGGCATCATGATCACCGGCATGCCGGGCGCGGTTGCGATGAAGCCGGGGCGTGCCGGCAGGCCATTCTTCGGTGTCCGCCCGGCGCTCGTCGATGCTTCGGGGGGGGTGGTCGCCCGCGAAGGCGATGCACCACGACTCGAAGAGGATGCCGAGGGCAGTCTCGTCATCCTCGACAGCTGGCCGGGACAGGCGCGCAGCGTCTTCGGCGATCACCGACGCTTCGTCGAGACCTATTTTTCGACCTATCCCGGCAAGTACTTCACCGGCGACGGGGCGCGCCTCGAGCGCGACGGATTCTGGCGGATCATGGGCCGAGTTGACGACGTCATCAATGTCTCCGGTCATCGGCTGGGTACCGCCGAAATCGAATCTGCGCTGGTCGAACACCCTGCGGTCGCCGAGGCCGCGGTGGTCGGCTTCCCCCATGACATCAAGGGGCAGGGGATCTATGCCTTCGTCACGCCGGTGGACGGGATCACGCCGAACGAGGCGCTCGCCGCCGAGCTCAAGGCCCACGTCGCCGCCGTCTTGAGCCCGATCGCCCGGCCCGACCACATCCAGTTCGCCGACGCCCTGCCGAAGACCCGTTCGGGCAAGATCATGCGCCGCATCCTGCGCAAGATCGCCGAAGGCGACCCTGAACACCTCGGTGACACCTCGACACTCGCCGAGCCCGAGGTCGTCCCGCGCCTCGTCGCCGAACGTCTCAACCGTTGAATGACCGCGTTTTTTCGACCGGGACAGGCGAGCCATGGATTGTACACAGGACAAATTTCCCCTAACTGTTGAAACTGGGACGATAAAACGTGAAGCGACAGTTCGAGTGGGCGCTACGCTCTAGGGAGATACCGAATCATGATCACGCTCTACACTGCGCCGACGCCGAACGGACACAAGATTTCGGTGATGCTGGAGGAGATCGGCCTGCCCTATGAGGTGCGCGTATTGGACCTGCGCGCCGGAGAGCAGAAACAGGACTGGTATCTCAAGATCAATCCCAATGGCCGCATTCCGGCGATCGTCGACCATGACAATGACGATTTCAACGTCTTCGAATCCGGCGCGATCATGCTCTATCTGGCGGAAAAGACCGGCAAGCTGCTGCCGAAGGAGGAAAAGGCCCGCTCGCGCGTCATCCAGTGGCTGATGTTCCAGATGGCGGGTGTCGGCCCGATGCAGGGTCAGGCGCATGTCTTCACCCGCTATTTTCCCGAGACGATCCCCTCGGTGATCGCACGCTATCAGAACGAGACGAAGCGGCTCTATACGGTGCTCGACCGTCAGCTGGAGGGCCGCGAGTATCTGGTGGACGAGTATTCGATCGCCGATATCGCCAACTGGTGCTGGGTGCGCATCCATGAATGGGCCGGAATCGATATTGATGATCTGCCCCATCTGAAGGCCTGGATCGATCGCATCGCCGCCCGGCCGGCGGCGGCGCGCGGGGTCCAGATTCCGCCGCGCGATCTCGATGACGAAAGCGCGATTGAGGCGGCCCGCAAGCTGCTCCAGCGCTGAAGACTTCCCCCACCCAAACGGGCAGGGGGGCGCCGAGGCCTTGCCGCTTGCGGGTCTGGCGAGCGATGCCCTAGGTTCGCACGCACGATCCCGCGTGAGTCTTGACGTACTGCAGCTTCAGGTCCAGGGCGTCGCGGGCCTGGCCCGACGGCCGCCGAAGCTCGTGGCCCGGGGAAGGGGACGGACTTCCCGCCGAGGACGAAAGGGGGCGAACGGAACCCGGATGACGCAAGAAGCGCAGACCGACGAATCCGATGCGCGAACGGCCCGCTTGCCCGGCGACGCCGGGCGCCCGGCCCTGTTGCGGCGTGCGCTGCACTGGCTCGTGATGTTGAGCGTGCCGGCACTGTTGCTTGGCGGCGGCGCGTGGCTCTGGC
>RFIU01000046.1 GCA_003695555.1 Alphaproteobacteria bacterium | reverse complement strand
GGCATGGGCTTCGCCATAGATTTCGGCCAAACGCTCGGCGGTGTTCTTCAGACCGACGCCGCTGCCGGAGGAAACGCCTTCGGGCGCGCTCCCCGGCCCGTCGTCGCGTACCACGAGGACGAGGGTGCGGCCCTCGATCCGCGCGGCCACCTCGATGGTGCCGCCATTCTCGCTCGGCGCAATGGCGTATTTTACCGCATTCTCGATCAGCGGCTGAAGCAGCAGGCTCGGGATCAGCGCCCGGTTCGCCCGCTCGTCGATCCGGAATCGGGTTCGCAGGCGGTCGGCGAAGCGGACCTGTTCGATCTCGAGATAGAGGGCGAGCGCCTTCAGCTCCTGCTCCAGCGTCACCTTTTCTTCCGGGTGGTGAACGAGGCTGGTGCGCAGAAAGGCCGACAGCTTTCCGAGCATCCGGTCCGCCCGCTTCGCCTGTCCGGCGAGCACCAGGGTCGAAATCGCATTGAGAGTATTGAACAGGAAGTGCGGATTGAGCTGATAGCGCAGCATCGCGAGCTGCGCCTCATGCGCGCGGGCGGCGGCCCGCAGGGTCGCCTCGCGCTGGCGCTGAAGCTGTTCATAATAGTGAAGGCCGAAATAGACTCCCGACCAGGCGAGCAGGATGAAGCCGTCGAACATCGCATTCTCGAACAATCCGGTATCAAGGAGATTGTCGGGGTCGTAATAGGTGCCCGCCGTCACTTCGATCGCCGAGAAGATCAGCGCGAAAATGGTGCAGAAGAACAGCGTCGCCGCCACCACCAACGGCAGCGCGCGATTGCGCAGCGGCCGATAGAAATAGCGCAGCAGCGAGCTCAGCACGAAACCGGTCACCGCCGCCACCGCCGTCGTGTCCAGATAGTTCAGCGCCCAGTCGATGGTGATACCGTGGAAGATCCGCACGCAGGCATAGCCGAACCAGCCAACGAGCTGCAGCGTCCAGAAGGTCCGTTCTCGATCAGCGATCAGAAAGGGGCCGACGGGTGTCTTGGACTTGCCCGAATCCGCTGGCCTGCCTGTGCCCGGGAGCGGCGCGCTGCCGGGCAATGCCGCGGTATCGATTGCGGCCGGCTCGCGCAAAGACGGGCGAAGCGGAGAATTCGGTGGCATGTAAGGCCTGTCCTGTTCATCTCTTCTCATGCCGGCAGCGGTGATGGGCAGGGACGGCCGGCAGACCGCTGACGGCTTCATCTGGCTATCATGCCGCATCGCGGCGGCCGGCGAAAGGTTTGCGCCACTTGCCGGACAGGTGGTGCTGCCGGAGCCGGCTCGCCGCATGGTGCTCGCTCCATCCCCGAAGACGGCAGGTCCGGGGCCCAGCCGCTGGATCGGTGCAGGACAGAAGGCTAGAGTGTCGTGCGATGAGACAAAGAAGCGGGCGCCACGGTTTGCGGCCCGCGCTTCCCGATCCTCAAGCCCTGAAGGAGCCGGCCCCATGGACTTTTCCTATTCCCCCCGCTGTCTGGAATATCTCGAACGCGTGCGTGCCTTCATGGAGGAGCATGTCTATCCGGCCGAGGATGCGATCCGCGCAGAGATTGCCGAGGGCGACCGCTGGCAGCCGAGCCGGATCATCGAGGATCTCAAGGCCCGTGCGAAGGCAGAAGGTCTGTGGAACCTGTTTCTGCCCGATTCCGAATACGGTGCCGGCCTGTCGAATGCCGACTATGCGCCGCTTGCCGAAGAGATGGGGCGCTCCCCCTTCGCACCGGAGGTGTTTAACTGTTCCGCTCCCGATACCGGCAATATGGAAGTGCTGGTCCGCTATGGCAGCGAAGAGCAGAAGGAGCGCTGGCTCAAGCCCCTGCTCGCTGGTGAGATCCGCTCCGCCTTCGCGATGACCGAACCCGAGGTCGCGTCTTCGGATGCCCGCAACATTCAGGCCTCGATCGTGCGCGAGGGAGACGAATATGTGATCAACGGCCGCAAATGGTGGACGAGCGGGGCGGGCGATCCGCGCTGCCGGGTTCTGATCTTCATGGGGCACACCGACCCCAATAACCCGGACGTCTATCGCCGGCAGTCGATGATCCTGGTGCCGATGGACGCCCCCGGCATCAAGGTGCGGCGGATGCTGCCGGTCTTCGGCTATGACGATGCGCCGCACGGCCATGCCGAGATCGATTTCGAGAATGTCCGGGTGCCGGCGTCCAACATCATTCTGGGCGAAGGCCGCGGCTTCGAAATCGCACAGGGCCGCCTCGGTCCGGGACGCATCCATCACTGCATGCGCCTCATCGGGCTGGCCGAACGGATGCTCGAGAAGATGATCACGCGCTTGTCCGAACGCGAGGCCTTCGGCAAGCCGATCATCCGCCATTCGGTGTGGGGCGAGCGGATCGCCGAATCGCGTATCCTCATCGATCAGGCGCGACTGCTGACGCTGAAAGCCGCCTGGATGATGGACACGGTCGGCAACAAGGCGGCCCGCAAGGAGATCGCGATGATCAAGGTCGCCGCCCCCAACATGGCCTGCCGGGTGATCGACTGGGCGATCCAGGCGCATGGCGGCGGCGGGGTATCCGACGATTTCGGCACGGCCTATGCCTATGCCGGGGCCCGCACTCTCAGACTTGCCGACGGCCCCGACGAGGTCCACCGCGCCCAGATCGCAAAGCTCGAAGCCCGCGAGGCCGCCGGCCGCAATCGACGGCAGGCATGAGGAGCGCCCGCTTGACGCTCAAGGAGGCGTCAGGTGGGAAGGCGTGAGCTCGGTCCGGCAAGGCTTTTTTCGAAATCGGCCGGTCGGTGCCCGGTAACATTTCTGATCGTCTCCCTTGCCCGTGGTCGGGTTTTCGGCATGATGAGCAGATGAAGGAGCCGGCAGCTTCGGCCGGGATGATCGCTGGGCGACAGGAATGACGGGCCAAGCGCAGCAGCAGGGAGAGGAATCGGCGCCGCTCGTCCTGGAGCGCGGCGAAGCGCCGACGGATCTTCGGATCCTGGTGCGCGGTGCCTGGACGCTGACCCGCGCCGGGACGCTCGATCGGCAGGTGGCCGCATTCGAGATTCCCGCAGCCTCCTCTCTCGCCCGGTCCGAGGCTCCCCGCGGCGCACCGCTGCCGGGTGACGAGCGGGGAGGGGAAGAAGAGCGGCGCTCGCGTCCCCGCCCCCGTCCCCGCCTGCTCCTCGACCTGTCGGCGGTGACGGCACTGGATACGTCCGGTGCCTGGCTCATCGATCGCCTGGTGGGGCGGCTGCATGATGCCGGCTGGGAAGTGGAGATCGCGGGTCTCGGCGAGGAATGGCGGCATCTGCTCGAACTCGCCCGGCACCGGCCGGTCACCGTCCCGGAAATGCCGCCCGAACCGCATCCGCTCACCGGTTTCGTCGCCGACATCGGCGAGGCGACGGTCCATATCCTCAACAATTTCGGGGCGCTGCTCACCTTCTTCGGCGTCGTCGTCGCGCGTTTCGCCCGCAGCCTCTTTCAGCCACGGCGCTTTCGCTTCACCTCGCTTGTCTATCAGATGGAGATGGTCGGTCTGCGGGCAATGGCGATCGTCGGCCTGATCTCGTTTCTGATCGGCGCCGTCGTCGTCAATCAGGGGGCCGTCCAGCTCGAAAAGTTCGGTGCCGAGGTGCTGGTCAGCGATCTTGTCGGCATTTCGGTGCTGCGCGAGCTGGGCATCCTGCTCACCGCTGTCATCCTGGCCGGGCGTTCCGGCAGTTCGTTCACCGCCCAGATCGGCTCGATGGTGCTGCATGAGGAGGTGGATGCGATGCGCGCGCTCGGCCTCGACCCGGTCGAGGTGCTGGTGATCCCGCGTCTGCTCGCCATGGTCCTGACTCTTCCGCTGCTGACCTTCTATGCCGACATCATGGGTCTGCTGGGCGGCGGCCTGATGGCATGGGGAACACTGGACATCGATGTCACCCAGTATCTGACCCGCCTGCAGGAGGCGACCGGTTGGCGGGATTTCGCTATCGGCCTGATCAAGGCGGTCTTCTTCGCGGTGATCATTTCGGTGGTCGGCTGCTTTCATGGTCTGGTGGTCGAACGCAATGCCGAATCGGTCGGTCGTCATACGACGACGGCGGTGGTCGAAGCGATCTTCATGGTCATCGTGCTCGATGCCTTCTTCGCCGTCTTCTTCACCACCATCGGCTGGTAGGGGCAGGAGATGAATCCACTACCGCCAACAGAGCAAGCGACACGCCCGCACGAACCGGCATCGGTGAGAGACACCGAAGGTGGGAAGTCCGGGATCGTCGTTCGGGTGCGCGGTCTCGTCAATCGCTTCGGTGCCCAGGTCGTTCACCGCAATCTCGATCTCGACATCCGGCGAGGCGAAATTCTAGGGCTGGTCGGCGGCTCCGGCTCGGGCAAGTCGGTATTGCTGCGTTCGATCATCGGCCTGCAGAAATTCGAGTCCGGAACGGTCGAGGTCTTCGGGCAGAATATCAACCGGCTGAGTCCCGAAGAGGCCGAACGTCTGCGCCGCCGCTGGGGGGTCCTGTTCCAGGACGGGGCGCTGTTCAGCGCCTTGCGCGTCGGCGAGAATGTCGAGGTGCCGCTTCGCGAATTCTATCGGCTGCCGGCACGGATGCGTTGCGAGCTCGCCTGCATGAAGCTGGCGATGGTCGGGCTGGATTCGGACGTCATGTGCAAGTATCCGGCCGAGCTGTCGGGCGGCATGCGGCGACGCGCCGGGCTCGCCCGGGCCTTGGCCAGCGACCCGGAGCTTCTCTTCCTCGACGAGCCGACCTCGGGGCTGGATCCGATCTCGGCGGCGCGCTTCGATTCCCTCATCCAGCACCTTGCGCGCGCGCTCGGACTAACCGTGATGCTCGTTACCCATGATCTCGACACGCTGTTCACGGTCTGTGACCGGATCGCGGTGCTGGCCGACGGCCGCGTCATCGTTGCCGGTAGCCTGAACGAGGTTCTGGCTTGCGATCATCCTTGGGTGCGGGAATATTTCCATGGTCCGCGCGCTCACCTTGCGCTAGCCTCGCACGCTCGAACGGCTACCGGTGATGACGCGCCGGACAGGGAGGGCTAGGCGATGGAGACCCGCGCGCATTATCTGCTGATCGGCGGCTTCGTGCTGGCGCTCGTCGTCGCCATGTTCGGCTTCGTCATCTGGCTGGCGCGTCTTGATGTCGATCAGGAATACACCCGTTATGACATCTACTTCGATGGTGCTGTCTCGGGCCTGACGAAGGGATCGACGGTGCGCCTCAACGGTGTGCCGGTTGGGCAGGTGACGCGCATCACCATTCCGCCTGAAGATCCGTCGAAGGTGAAGGTGGTGGTCAAGATCCGCTCCGACGTGCCGATCACCGAAGGCGCGGTCGCGCGGCTTGAGGTGCTGGGTTTTACCGGCGTTTCCTTCGTCCAGATTCGCGGTGCCCAGGGAAATCGCCGATTAAAGTCCGAGAAGCCGGGTGAGCACCCGGTGATCCCGTCCGAGCGCTCGCCGATCCAGCAGGTCTTCGAAGAGGCGCCCGATCTCGTCAATGAGGCGATCTTGGCGATCAATGCCCTGCGGCAGTTGCTCAGCGACAAGAATCGCGCCCATGTCGCTGCCATTCTTGCCAATCTGGACGCAGTCACGGCGGCGCTTGCCGAAGGGCGTGCCGATCTGGCCGCGGTGCCGGGTGACGCGCGTCATGCCCTCGATCGGCTGGGGGGCGCCGCCGAACGCATCGCCTCGGCCGCCGACGCGATCGAGCGGGTGACCCGCGACGAGGGAGGGCCGGCAGTGGCCGCCTGCGCCTCGCAGTC
>RFIU01000003.1 GCA_003695555.1 Alphaproteobacteria bacterium | reverse complement strand
TCATGCCAGCCGCCTTGCGCGCCTGCGCGATAGCGCGCCCGAAGGTCATCCCGTCGCTGGACATGGCCGGATCATCGCTGCTTTCCCCTGTCGATCCGCTTGTTCGCGGATGCGCGAATTGTTACAGTTTAATGATGTTTGTGCAACAGGGAAACGTTCGAGATACGACGCCCCCCTCCGCTCGAGAATCTCATGCTAGAACCAAGTAGTCAGAAAGCACTGCGGGAAGCAATCGAACGCCAGATCCGAGAAGATAGGGCGCTTCTCGACGAGTTGCGTAAGGAGGTTCGCCCTCTTGCCTCACAAACACGTCGCATTTCGCCCCGATCTGCGACCTCGATTTCCCTCGTTGCAGCTGACGGTGGGAACAATCAACTACGATTCGATCCCTTCCTCGTTCAGCTCGTCCGAGTCGTAGACAGTAGCAACAACGAATACTGCTTGGAGGCGGTTTCGCCGACAATGAGCATCTCCGCCCTCTCGGCCCGACAGTTTGCCGATCCTGAGCGCCCGACGGCCCTAGGGCGTCTCATGCGTTATCTGGGCGTCAAGGAGCTATCGGCGCTCAGCCACATGATCCGTTCCGACGACAGCGGGCGGCCAAACTCTCCGAGTTGGGTGCAGGTCTATCGCGAACTGGTGGAGTGGGCGACTCTCTTTGCCATCGTACGCGAGAAGGACTTCGCCACTGACACGCTGATTGTCTATGATGGTTTCCTTCGCAGCAAGGTCTTTGCAAAGGATCTATTCCAGAGATACCGAGCCGGCATCCAGGAGGGCATCGACCGGCACTTTAGCGTCAACAAGCGCCGCATTTACCTCGTCGGCGTCGCGAAGCACAGTAAGGTCCTTTCCCGGTATCGGTTGGCCATGGCTCTCGAAGGGGTGATGCAATCGCCATTTCCTTGTTATGTCGAGATTCCTCGGGAGCTGGAAGAGAAAGCCTACGTGTGGTCGGAATACGCGCGCGGTGACGACCGCGTTGCAGAAGGCGGCGAGGTGAACAAGTTCGTTGCCGGAAAAATGTTTTTTGTCAAATTCGGCAAAGGTCCGAGGGATCCCGTATGGCCCATCGATATCTTTCTCTCCCAGTCCGAGGATCACGCAACGATCTTCGGTTATCTGCTCAATGACGCCATTGAGGGGTTCCCCGTGCCGCTCTATCCGCGGTCTCTGCAGAAGGCTCATGAGAACGCTGCTCTCGTCGACTTCGATTTGGACATCCTGCAGGACATGATTTTCAGCGGCCTACGCACGACCTTGGGCAAAGAGGCTCCCGCCCTCGACGTGTTCCGGTTGCAGGATGCTGACCCTGCATCGCGCAGATACGAATAGGCGGAGGACAGCATGGAGCTATTTCCTAGGCAGCAGGTAGTCGGTGTCTTCCGTGGGTTCCGGGAAGGAGGCTTGGAGTTTCATGCCGATCTGGCATTGCCCTATCGAAATGACTTCCAACGCATCCCGATGCACGGGCAATTCGTCCTCGTCCAGCTCGAGACGCCCGAGGAAGCTGTGTTGGGGCGCATCGCGTCATTCTCCTCGGAAGGCAAGCTCTCCCACGGCAGCGGTGAAGAGTTCAATATACGCGCCGTCCAAGAGCAGCGACCAATTCCCGAGGATCTGCGTGAACAGTATCTCAGGTACCGTGTAAACATCCGGGTTTTAGGAGTGATTCGGAACAAAGGCGACAGTACATTGACATTTGTGCCATCGCACCGCCGCCTGCCCCACGTTGGAAGTGCTGTCGCATTTCCATCTGGAGAAGTGCTCAAGGAAATCTGCGGGCACAACATTGAAGGCGCCGAAATCGGCCATTTCGCCCTCGGCGAGTACATCTATGCGCAGGGCAGTCAAGCGACGCAGATCCACTCTTGGATGCGGATCGAGTCTCCAGAGATCATGGTTCGATTTCCGGTGTCGAGCCTGGTAGCTCGGCGCACCTTTGTGTTCGCACGAGCCGGCTTTGGCAAATCGAATCTGAACAAGCTGCTGTTTAGCAAACTCTATGAAACGACGCCCACGGTTACGAAGCGTGGAGGCCGCGAGGAACCGGTGGGAACAGTCATATTTGACCCGGATGGAGAGTACTTCTGGCCCGACGACAAGGGGCGGCCTGGTTTGTGTGACGTTCCACATCTCCAGGACAAACTGGTTGTCTTCACAGCCCGCAGCGCCCCGAGCGCATTCTACGGTTCCTTTGTTGCCGGCGGCATCAGGCTCGATATCCGGCAACTCCGGCCGAGTGACGTGATCTCGATCGCTCTACCGCCGGAGCGCCAAGACCAGCAGAACGTCGCCAAGCTCCGCGCGCTGTCACCTGAGAGGTGGAGGCAACTGGTCGATCTCATCGACCGAGATAAGGGCGGCGCTGACCTCGAAGAGGTTGCAAGGATCATGAACCTCGATGCCAGCCGACAGGAAGCCGAGGCCGTGGCTGCTCGGTCGAACATGGCCAACATCGTCGGCATGCTTCATGACAGGAGCAGCCAGTTCATGGGCTTGCTGATGAAGGCGCTGGAGGCAGGCAAGATCTGCGTCGTAGATGTCTCCCAGATGCGCGGCACACAGTCCTTCATTCTTGCCGGAATCATTCTTCGACGGATCTTCGATCGCAATCAGGAGGAGTTCACCAAGGCGGAACCGCGCACAATACCCGTTATAGCCGTGATCGAAGAGGCGCAGGCAGTCCTGAACGAACGCGCCGCGGCGGCCGAACCTTTTATCGCTTGGGTCAAGGAAGGGAGAAAATACGATCTCGGTGCGCTTCTGATTACTCAGCAGCCCGGATCGATTCCGAACGAGATTCTTAGCCAAGGCGACAACTGGTTCGTATTCCATCTTCTATCTTCAGGTGACCTCACGAACGTCAAGCGCGCGAATGCACATTTCAGTGACGACTTGCTCAGTTCCCTTTTGAACGAGCCTATCCCCGGTCAGGGGGTATTCTGGAGCTCCGTTGGCGGCAAACCATATCCGGTCTCAATTCGCGCACTTTCATTCGAGGACATCTACAAGGCCGCCGATCCGACATATTCCCGCACGGCGGTAGAGACATTCGCAACAGAACTACGGCGAGAGATGGACGCCGTGATAAATCAGGCTCGTGAATCCATTGATAAGGCTAGAAAGACGGCACCGACCGAACCGACTGGTCAACCATTCAGCGACCTCTTCGGTGGACAGATTGACGATGAACCTCCTGATTTGGAGGTACACTATCAACAGCTGGCGAAACGCGCCGTGGAACAGAACGACGAACTCATGGGCAAGCTGCAAGAAGATGGTGCCGCATGGGGACACGTGAAGAGTGTAATCGCGGGAGCTCTCCCTGAGACGCTGGATGGCCGAGATCAGAAGGCGTATCAACTGGTCGCCCCCACCATGAACGCAATTTTCGGGCCACAAGGCCAAGGCTGGCATACGTTTAAGCAGGGACCTAAACAGACAACATACATCGCTTCAGGTCCGGGAGATTGAGATTGAGCGCGGCCTCGCAACCGGTTTCGGCAGAAATAATGCGGCTCAACGCAATCTGCCCCTACTTCACGATGTTCCCCTTGGAGTTTCCGCTCGGCATCCTGCAGAAGCACGCGAGAGCGGGCGCACGAGTCCTCGACCCCTTCTGCGGCCGTGGAACCACCAACTTCGCCGCGCGTCTTCTCGCCTTGCGAACGGTCGGCATAGACGCGTCGCCGGTTGCCATAGCCGCCACTCGGGCGAAGCTTGTTGCTCCCACTCCTGGAGAGATCATTGATGAGGTCAAAAAGATCCTGCAGCAGCGGCATAATTCTATCGAAATTCCAGAAGGAGAGTTCTGGAAATTAGCCTACCACATAGATGTTTTGCGAGACATTTGCCTGATCAGAGATGCACTGCTAAATGGCTTGGTCTCGTCGAGGGTAGCGGCGGCACTACGTGGCATCATGCTGGGCGCGCTGCACGGTCCGATGGGTCGGACCAAGCATTCCTACTTTTCGAACCAGTGCCCGCGAACCTATGGGCCGAAGCCCGCATACGCGGTCAAGTTCTGGACTAAGCGAGGTTTGTTGCCACCTCGCGTCGATGTTCTGGCCGTGATCGCAGAACGAGCGCGTCGGTACTACGGAAACACCTCACCAGAAATCGTCGGCGCAGCAATAGAGGGAGACAGTCGGCAGAGATCGACGTTGGAAGAAGCGCGCGAGGTCATCGGCAAGTTCGATTGGATCATCACCTCGCCACCCTACTACGGATTAAGAACGTACTTGCCCGACCAGTGGATTCGGAACTGGTTTCTTGGTGGACCTGCATCAGTCGATTACAGCTCGAGAGGGCAGATATCACACTCTGGCCGCGACAGGTTCGTAGACGAACTTCGAAAAGTATGGGCGAATGCCGGAGCACATTGCAAGCCGGGGGCAACGTTGGTCATAAGGTTCGGGTCGATTGGTGACCGCTTGGTTGAGGATCCGGCTCAGCTCGTATCCGACTCCTTAGAAGGTACCGCCTGGGTGAGGAGTGATGTGCGAGATGCCGCGAATGCGGCAAGAGGGAAGCGCCAGGCGGACACTTTCCACAGAAGGCGCAGCGCACCGCTTGATGAGGTGGACGTATGGGCCAAGTGGCAACCATGACCAAGCGGAATGCAGGTCGAACGCGCTGCGGCTTTCCGGCACCACGAAGCACTTCTCTCCCTCTTGCTTCCACAGTGCTTCCACGGGTGCCTCAAACGCAAGCGCCGCCCCGGAGGGCGGCGCGTAATCGTCTGGAAACGCGTGTGTATGTTGGTTGCGGGGGCAGGATTTGAACCTGCGACCTTCAGGTTATGAGCCTGACGAGCTACCGGACTGCTCCACCCCGCGCCAAGGCCGCGCGTGCGGCGATCATCGTGAAGAGAGAAGGATGTTTCTCGCTAGGCCTGGCGGCGACCTACTCTCCCACGTCTTGAGACGCAGTACCATCGGCGCTGCGGCGCTTAACGGCCGAGTTCGGAATGGGATCGGGTGTTTCGCTCGCGCTATGACCACCAGGCCAAGGGAGAAACATCACGGGGCATGCCCCGTCACGAGACGCTTTGCAGCCTCTGGCCCGATCGGGCCTCAAGTCCTGCTTCTTCTGGATCAGATCAAGCCAATCGAGCGATTAGTACCGGTCAGCTGAACGCATTGCTGCGCTTACACCTCCGGCCTATCGACGTGGTGGTCTACCACGGCTCTCAAGGGAGACCTGGTCTTGAGGGGGGCTTCCCGCTTAGATGCCTTCAGCGGTTATCCCTTCCGCACATAGCTACCCTGCACTGCGGCTGGCGCCACAACAGGTCCACCAG
>RFIU01000045.1 GCA_003695555.1 Alphaproteobacteria bacterium | reverse complement strand
TTCGCCCTGGAGATATCGGGCGATCAGGCCGTAGCTGCCGGGCGGGCCATCATGGGCCAGCTTTTCGGCCCGGCGCCGCGCCTTGCGGGGGGAAACCGGATTCTCATTCCGCTCGAGAACGCGCCAACCGCCCACCCATGGCTCTTCGTCCGCCTCGATAGATCGCTGCGCCCTCTTCGGCTTTTGTTGCGTCGTGCCGCGCCGCGGCAGTCGGGGGTCATAGCGGGCCAGGATCTGTCGGGTATCGCCGCGATTGTCACGGATCTCGATGAGTACCGAAGGCGGCGTGCGCGCAACCTCTTCGGCCGATCGGGCGAGCGCTCTGATCAGTAGCGGCGGCGCAACGGTGGCAGGATCCGCACGGCACAGCGCGGCACCCGCATCAGCCGCAGCGACGGAATTCCCGCCGGCCGGACCGGCAGAGGCGCTGGAAGCAAGGCCAGCGAAGGCAAGCCCGGCAAGGATCATTGCCGCCCTTTGCGGCCCGGCCGTGCGCTTCATGCTTCATCCAGCCGGCGGGCCTCATCGACCAGCATGATCGGCACGCCATCGCGCACGGGAAAGGCGAGTCCGGCCCGGCGTGAAACGAGTTCCTGACGCCTTCGATCATATTCCAAGGGGCCGCGGGTCACGGGGCAGACAAGGATCTCGAGCAGGCGCGGATCGATGTCATCTTCGCCACTTTCGGCATCAGCCGGCGGCAGCGCACCCTCTTCTTCCGGCCTCTTCGGCGATTCCTCGCTCATCTAAGCCCTCCTCGGCGGTTTCGACGGGCGTTCAGGCGAACAACAGGGATGAGAGCCGGCGGCGCGCCTTGAGCGTAAAGGGCGAGTCATCGCCGGCCGCCTCCAGGATCTGAAGCAGCAGTCGTCGCGCCTCACCGTCGGCAAAGTCGCGGTCGCGCTCAAGGATCGTGAAGAGGTGTTCGGCCGCTTCCTCGCCGCGGCCGGCTGCGGCGAGCGCGCGGGCGAGATCCAGGCGGGCGGCAAGATCGTCAGGGCTTTCGGCAACCAGCTTCTCGAGCTGCGCGACATCCCCCGCCTCGGCCGCCTCCTCGGCCAGCTTCAAGGCGGCTTGCGCCTGGCGAACCAGGACATCGTCGCGCTTGTCCTCGGGGATCGCGGCGAGCAGCGCCTTCGCCTCGTCGCGGCGGCCGAGCCGCAGCCAGGCGAGCGCCAGACCACCACGCGCGGCAATCGATTCGTGATCCGACTGAACGAGCTGCTGGAACAGCTCGGCAGCCTCCTGCCAGGCGCCTTCGTCAAGTCGGCGGCGTGCCTCCTGGATCAGCTCCTCGAGTGCCGGTGGCGTGCCCTCGTCGGCAAGCCGGATGAGATTGTCGATGAAGCGCCTGAGCTCGCTTTCCGGCAATGCTCCCATGAAGGCATCGAGCGGCTGGCCCTTGTAGAAGGCATAGACAGTCGGGATCGACTGGATTCGCAACTGCGCCGCCAGTTCCTGATTGCGATCGACATCGACCTTGATCAGCGCGACCTTGCCGGCCTTCTCGCGCACGATGCGCTCGAGCAGGGGACCGAGCTGTTTGCAGGGACCGCACCATTCGGCCCAGAAGTCCACCAGCACCGGGCGCTCCTGCGACGCCTCGATGACGTCGCGGACGAAATTGCGCGTATCGCTGTCCTTGACCAGGGCCCGGGCCCCGCCATTTTCGTCATCGGCGCCCCCGCCGCCGATGATGAGATGTTCGTCTGCCATCGGTTTGATCCTCAGATTGCGCCCGAACGGGCGTGCGGGCGGGGATCGACGGCCCCACCCCTGCCTTGGCCCGCAAGCCTTCTACTCTCGCCCGACCGGAGGCACAAGCATTCCGGCACACCTGCGCCCGATCGGCAGGGAAACTTCCCTCGATGTAGGAACGAAGAACGGGCTTGCAAAGTGGCAGTCGATGAGTATAGTGCCGCCGTCTTCGCCGGGCGCGACGGCGATACGGGTCGGTCAGCCGGTGCGAGGACGCTTCTTCGGGCGGGCGTAGCTCAGGGGTAGAGCACAACCTTGCCAAGGTTGGGGTCGTGGGTTCGAATCCCATCGCCCGCTCCATCTTTCCCTTTTTCTCCCTCTTTCTGTTTTGCCGTTTTCTTCGTTTTTTACCGCCTTCTTCGGCGCTTTCGGCATCGGCGCGCGTGGGCGGAAACTTCCCTTCCGTGGCGAGCGCGGGCCTGCCGCACTGGAAATTTTCCCTTTTTCCGCCATTCTCATTGCCCTGGCCGCCCCGGCGGGTCTAGAATCCGCGCACCGGAAACGAACAGGCGGAAGACGCCATGTTTTCACGGGATCTTAAAGACTTCCTTCGAAGATCCATCGAATACGACGGGCATCACAGAGCATGACCCGGCGGTTTCGTCTTGTGCGGACCGCTACATGGCGACGGATCAGAAGGTAAGGACAAGTCGCCGCAGAGCGAATTGGGTGCCCCCCCGGGGCCGCTGCCGGAGAGAATGGGAATGGATGTCTCGCAGCGCGATCCCTTCGCGATCAAGGATCGCATCATTGCCGACGTGCTCGACTACGCCCGCGCACATGCGCCGGCCGGGCAGCGCGATGACCTTCTGTTGTTCATCGAGACCTTCTATGCGCATGCCGCCCCCGACGACATCGAGGATCAGTCGGTAGAGGATCTCTATTGGCTGGCGCACTGCATGTGGCGCCTCGGCGAAGTCCGCACCCCCGGCGAACCGCTGGTCAGGGTGTTCAATCCGAAGCGCAAGGAGGACGGCTGGACGACGCCGCATACGGCGATCGCGATCATCAATGACGACATGCCGTTTCTTGTCGATTCGGTGACCGGCGGCCTGGCGGTGATCGATCATCATCAGATCTTCGTCGTTCACCACCCGATTCTGCTCGTCGAACGTGATGAGAAGGGGCGTCGCCGGGCGGTGGCGGGGGCCTGCGGTTTCGACCATGAGGAGGACCGCGGGCACCTGCGCGAATCCTGCATGTACATCGAGATTGACGCGCAGTCCGACGCCCGATCGCGCCGCGCCATCGAGAAACGCATCCGTTCGATCCTTGCCGACGTCCGTGTCGCGGTCACCGACTGGCGGGCGATGCTCGCCAAGATCGACGAGACAGTGGCGGCATTGACCGTCAATCCACCGCCGATCTCCGAAGACATGCAGCAGGAGACGATCCGTTTTCTGCGCTGGATGGGCGACGAGAACTACACCTTCCTCGGCTTTCGCGAATACCGCTTCGAGGGCGATCCCAAAGACAGCGCATTTTCGGCGGTGCGCGGATCGGGGCTCGGAATCCTGCGCGATCCGCGCCGCTATGTGCTGCGCGGCGCCAAGGGGCTGACGGTGCTCTCCGAAGAGATCCGCGATTTTCTGCGCAAGCCCGATCAGCCGGTGATCATCACCAAGGCGAATGTCAAGGCGACGGTGCACCGGCCGGTGCACATGGACTATATCGGTATCAAGATCTATGACGAAGACGGCGCGGTGATCGGCGAGCGGCGATTCACCGGCCTGTTCACCTCGAAGTCCTATGCCGAGAGCGTCTTCGACGTGCCGCTTCTGCGCCGCAAGGTCGCCAATGTTCAGCGTCGCGCGCGCTTCGATCCGCGCAGCCACGCCGGCAAGGCGCTCACCCACATCCTCGAGACATTTCCGCGCGACGAGATCTTTCAGATCGACGAGGACCGACTGCTCAGGACCGCGCTCGGCATCCTTCATCTGATGGAACGCCCCCGGCCGCGCGCCTTCATCCGTCGTGACCGCTTCGAACGTTTCGTCTCGGCCCTCGTCTATGTGCCGCGCGACGTCTATCACGCTGGGCTTCGCGAAGAGATAGCCGAGATTCTCTGCGAAGCCTTCGGCGGCGAGCTTTCGGTCTATTACGCGCAGGTGTCGGACGCGGTACTGGCCCGCTGGCATTTCATCATCCGCACCCGCCCCGGTGAGGTGAGGGACGCCGACGAGCATGAAATCGACCGGCGGATCACAGAAGTGGTCAAGGGCTGGGCGGAGCGGCTCAAGGAGCTGCTGATGGAGCGCTTCGGCGAGGAGGAGGGGCTCAAGCTCTTTCGTCGCTTTGGCACCGTCTTCAGTCGAGCCTATCAGGATGATTTCGAGCCGCGTCAGGCAATTCTCGATATCGCCAAACTGCGTGAAGTCGAAGGCGAAGGCCCGGAAATCGGCTTCGACCTCTATCGCCGCATCTATGACCCGGAAAGCTGCGTCCATCTCAAGCTCTATCATGCGAGCAAGATCGTTCCCCTCTCCGAGGTTCTGCCGGTGCTCGAGAATCTCGGCCTTCAGGTGATCAGTGAGAACGCCTACGAGCTCGCCCGCGAGAAGGGGGGCTGCATTCATGACTTCTTTTTGAAGAAGGCCGGCGACGGCATCATCGATCTGGATGAAGCGAAGGAACGGCTCGAGGACCTGCTGACCGCGATCTGGGCGGACAAGGCCGAGAACGATCCCTTCAATGGTCTCGTGATGGCGGCGGGGATGGACTGGCGCGAGGTAACGGTCTTTCGTGCCTATGGCCGCTATCTTCGGCAGATCGGCCTGCCCTTCGGTCAGGGCTATATCGCATCCTCTTTGATCGCGCATCCCGGCATCACCCGGGATCTGCTGGCGCTCTTCGTTGCCAAGTTCGATCCCGGGGTGCGTGCGCGCGATCGGCAGGCGGCGATCGAACCGATCATCGAACGGCTTTATGAGGCGCTCGACAAGGTGCGCAGCCTGGATCAGGATCGGATCTTGCGCAACTACATCAATCTGGTACGCGCGACGCTGCGCACCAACTTCTATCTGCCCTTCGACCGGCCGCGTCATGGCCAGGAAATCGGGCTCGCCTTCAAGCTCCGCTCGCGTGAGATTGAAGAGGCGCCACTGCCCCGTCCCTGGGCAGAAATCTTCGTCTATTCCCCCCGTGTCGAGGGGGTTCATCTGCGCATGGGCCCGGTGGCGCGCGGCGGCCTGCGCTGGTCGGATCGCCGCCAGGACTTCCGCACCGAGGTACTGGGGCTGGTCAAGGCGCAACAGGTCAAGAACGCGGTCATCGTCCCAGTCGGCGCCAAGGGCGGCTTCGTACCGAAGAAACTGCCGCCGGCAAGCCGTCGGGAGGAATTCATGGCCGAGGGGGTGGCCAGCTACAAGCTGTTCGTCGCCAGCCTGCTTTCCCTGACCGACAATCTCAAGGACGGTCGCCCCGTTACCCCGCGGCGCATCGTCCGCCATGATGACGAGGATCCCTATCTGGTGGTCGCCGCCGACAAGGGCACGGCGCGCTTTTCCGACATTGCCAATGGGATCGCGCAGGCCTTCGGCTTCTGGCTCGGCGATGCCTTCGCCTCCGGCGGCAGCCATGGCTACGACCACAAGGCGATGGGCATCACCGCCAAGGGCGCCTGGGTGTCGGTCGAGCGGCATTTCCGCGAAATGGGGATCAATGTCGCCAGCGACCCCGTAGAGGTGATCGGCGTCGGTGACATGTCGGGCGACGTCTTCGGGAACGGCATGCTCTGCTCGCGCGCGATCCGCCTGAAGGCCGCCTTCGATCATCGCCACATCTTCCTCGACCCCGATCCCGACCCGAGCGTTTCCTATGAGGAGAGGAAGCGGCTTTTCGCCCTGCCGCGCTCGAGCTGGGCGGACTATGACGTGAAGAAGATCTCGAAGGGCGGCGGTATCTTCGCGCGTTCGGAAAAGCGCATTCCGCTGTCAAGGGAAGTTCGCGCATGGCTCGGTGTCGAAGAAAAGGAGCTAAGCCCGCCTGCGCTGATCCGCGCGATCCTGAAGGCGCAGGCCGACCTCCTCTGGTTCGGCGGCATCGGCACCTATGTGAAGGCGAGCGAGGAAAGCCATGTCGAGGTCGGCGACCGCACCAATGATGCGGTGCGGGTCGATGCCCGCGAGCTTCGGGTCAAGGTTGTCGGGGAGGGAGCCAATCTCGGCATGACCCAGCGGGCGCGGATCGAATTCGCCCGGGCCGGCGGCCGGCTGAACACCGACTTCATCGACAATTCGGCCGGCGTCGATTGCTCGGACAAGGAGGTCAACATCAAGATCCTGCTGGCCGACGCGGTTCGCCACGGTCGCCTCGACATGGCGGCGCGCAATGCGCTGCTGGTCGAAATGACCGACGAGGTCGCGCGCATCGTTCTGTCCGACAACTATCTGCAGACCCAGGCGATTTCGCTCGCCGAAGCGCAGGCGTCGAAGGCGCGCGAGGCGCATGCCGGACTGATCCGCGTGCTCGAGCGGGAGGGAACGCTCGACCGCGAGATCGAGCATTTGCCGAGCGAGGATCAGATTTCCGAACTGGCGCTGACCCAGAAGGGGCTGACGCGTCCCGAGCTTGCGGTGCTGATGTCATATGCCAAGCTTTCCCTGAAGGCGATCCTGATGAACGGGACGCTGATCGACGATCCGGTGCTGCGGCCGGAGCTCGAATGGAGCTTCCCGCATCCCTTGCGCGAACGCTTCGGCGATCTCCTCGATCAGCACCGCTTGCGTCGCGAGCTGGTCTGTACGGTTCTCGTCAACGAGATCGTCAATCGCGGCGGCATCACCTTCTTCTACGAGGTGCGCGAGGAGACCGGCCTCGGCATCGATGACATTGCCGCCGCCTATGTCATCACGCGTGACGTCTTTTCGCTCTCGGCGCTGTGGGACGAGATCGATGCGCTCGACTATCGCGTGCCGGCGGCGATCCAGACGCTGATGCATCTCGAGCTTCAGGAATTCCTCAAGCATCAGACGACCTGGTTCCTGCGCAACGAGTCGCGACCCTTCGATATCCCTCGCCTGAAGGAGAGCTATCGCGATGGAGTCGAGAGCCTGCTGCAGGCGCCGGAACGGGTGCTCGCGCCGCTGGCTCTCGAACAATTCGAGGCGAAACGCGAGATGTACGAAGGCCAGGGCGTGCCGCCAGCGCTCGCCCGCCATCTTGCCGGCCTGCTGGCACTGCGGTTCGCCTGCGATATCGAGAAGGTGGCGAATCTGCTCGGCCGTCCGGTCGCCGAAGTCGGCCTCACCTATTCCGAGGTCGGCCACCGACTCGGCTTCGACTGGCTGCGCCAGACGGCGGAACTGGTGGCGATCGAGGATCATTGGGACCGGCTGGCAGCGTCCGCCGTGCTTGACGATCTCGCCGATCAGCAGCGCGAACTGACCCGCGAGATCCTTTCCTGTCACCCGGATCGTTTCGGGGCTGAGGTGGTGGAAGCCTGGCTGGCCGAAAACGAT
>RFIU01000044.1 GCA_003695555.1 Alphaproteobacteria bacterium | reverse complement strand
GGTGAAATGCGTGACCTGTCAGCAATCTTCGTCGCCTCGGTATTGTTTTTCGCGCTGCTCGAAATATCCGGCGCCTGCGAGCTGTTGCTGGCAATGACCCGCACGACGCCGGCTGTCTTTCATCTTCTCGTCTTCGCCGCTTCCGGGAGTTTCGGTCTGTTGCTGCTCGCCTGGCTTCATCGCCGGCGGATGGCGAGCTACGCCAAGTGCCAGGCGCGCGACCTTCGCAGGAAGGAGCGGATGCGCGCATCGATCGCGCGTGCCGAAGCGGGGTGCCGGGCCAGCATTGCCAGTCTAGGACATGATCTGCGCACGCCGCTCAATGCGATCATCGGCTATAGCGAGATTATGGCCGATGACGAGCTTGGTCTTGGTATGCCCAAGTCCTATCGAGAATATGCTCGGCATGTTTCCAATGCCGGCCACGATCTCGGTCACATGGTGCAGGACCTGCTGAACAGCCTGCAGGAATTTCAGACACTCGCCGCTCGCGAGACTCGCCCCATTCCCTTGTGCGACCTGCTGGACAGGGTGGCTGAGCAGATGTGGGCCCTCATCCAGGCTCGCGACGTGAGGCTGGCTGTCCCGTCGTCATGTAAGGGTGAGGATGTCTGCGTTTCCTCCCATCCGCTGCTGATGGCGACGATGCTGGACGGTTTCACCCGCTTCCTGATGCGTCTGGCGGCGCCGAAAAGCACCATCATGATGCACATCGAGCCGGCCGGCGAACTTACGATAGGACTGCGGGTGCGCCTGCGCCCGGGACGGTCGGCGCAAGAGCAGATCGAACAATGGCGAATGATTCACGATCTCTCACATGAGGATGACGGTTGGACGAGCCGGCCGGCGGATCCTGCACTTCATGTGCTTCGGGGCGGGCTGCTGCTGTGCCGGGCTTCGCTGGAAGGACCGGTCGCGACGCCGCGCGGCGAGCTGGAATTCCGCCTCTTCCTGCCGAGGTGGAGGGACGAGCGTGAAAAGACGACGACTCGTCATCCGGCAGGCGTGCGACATTCCGTCAGTCACCTTCGACTTCTGCAACAGGGCTGAAGTCCGCTTCGGCCGGGTTGGCCTCGACAGGCGAAAGACCGGCGCGTCGCTATGCCCTATTCCCGCCAAGTCCGGCAATTTCTCACCGTCCGGGGGGGGGCAGGCAGGCCGGATGCCGTGTCCCTGAAGAGCAGGTGGAGGGTTTTGGTAACCCGGACCCTCCGAACCGGGGGGAATGCTTCTGTTACCCGGTGCATCCCGCAAAACCGTGGCGAATGCCTTGCAATCCTGGCCGTTAGGCCATGCGATTACGCGGCAAGCGCCAATGCCTCATTGTCATTGGCATTTGTAGGTTCGGCCCTGTAACGGCGGTACCATGCCGGGCAGAAGGTCGCGCCTTTCGGCGTGCGTCGAGCCTGTTTCGCCCCCATCAGCAGTGCGCGATGCCTGTCTTTCGTAGCCCGCCGAGGGTACGAGAAAACGCTCGCGCATTCCTGGTGGAGGCGCCGGGTACTGCCCCCGGGTCCGCTCCGCCTATCTGACGCGCCGTTTACTGCCATAGCCGGATCGTCTCCGGCTCTTTCGATATAGGGACGGCATTCGGACTTGTGAAGGGGAGATCACGTCCGGCGGTCCGAGAAAAAGATTTCAGAATTTTTCTTGAATCACCCGCGCCTCTTCGTTTATACGTCTTAAGCGGGATAGTGTGCGGAACAATTCGCGAATATCGTGTCCATGGGGGTTATGGATCGGGCGGGGAAACGAAGGATCATGCGCAAGGGGAAGCGAAGGCGTTCGCTTTCTGATGCGGTGCGGGTATGGCTCTTCTGGCCAGCAGTGCTCGCACTGCTGGTCCATGGCACCTTCGGGGGGTGCACCTGTCCGCATCATCTCGATCATGTCTCGTCCTCGCATGAGGCCATGCCGTCGGCGAAAACGGGTCGCGTCCTTTCAGCCGTGAAATCGGGCGCGACGGCGCATTTGGCCGCGCATCACCGTTCGCCCGAGCAGGCCCCGGCTCCAGCCGCACCCTGCTGCGGTTCAGCCTTGTGCGCCGGCTGCTGCGCGCCTGCCGGTCCGGCGATGATCGTTCTTCTGCTGCTGGTATTTTCCATCGTCGGCGAGGGGCACACTGTTCCCCGTCAGCGGATCTTTTCCATACCATCTGCCGTTTGCATTGCCCGCCATCCCCGGGTGCCGAGAGCGCCGCCTGCCTGACCTGGCTCTTTGATCGATCTTAGGCAGGGAAGAAGTCCGCCGAAGGGAGGGCGTCCCCTGCAATCTTCGTACATTGCAAGCGCCGTTGAGAAGGATGTCCGGCCAGGGGCCGTCCGCTCCATGCCTGTGCGCGGGCCGTGATGACCCGCCCAATTGGCAGACGGCGCATGAGGAGAGATCCGATGATTCAACATGATTCCATTCGTCGCGGCGAACATTCCATCGTGAATGTTCCCGGCCATCTTTCGCGCGCGTCCGGCTGCCTTCGTCGTCATCGTCTTGCCGGACATATGCTGCTGTCGGCAAGCTTGGTCGTCTTTGCCTTGGCCGTCGGTCCGGCCCTCGCGCATGAGGGCCATGACGCCGGAGAGGGGGAATCGCTGCTGCATTTCTCGCACCCGCTGTTCACCGAATCGCCGTCACCGGACAGCAAATTGCGGGTGGACTATTTTTATGCCCGGCTGGTCGGTGAAGCCGGCGATGACGAGGAAGGCCCGCCCGAATTCGGCGCGCTTCCCTCCGACTTCCACACCTTTCGGCTGGAGGGCGAATATGCCTTCACCCCGTCATTCTCGATCGAGGTGAATCTGCCCTTCTCGGTGCGTGACGCGGGGCGCCCATTCGGTTCGCGCAGTCATTTCGACAATGGTGATATCGGGCTGAAGTATGCGAACTATTCCTTTGCCGACCGGGGGCTGCTGCTCGGCGGCGGGATCGAGGTCGGTCTGCCGCTCGGTCAGGACGAAAAGGGCATCGGTTCGGATCATATCGTCGATCTGGAACCCTTCCTCGATTTCGGCTGGAAACGCGGACGGCTAGAGATGGTCGGTTTTCTGACGCTCGGGCTGCCGCTCAATGACCGCCCGCAGGATGCGGCGCCGGATGCCGAGATCGCCGTCGATCTTTCCGCGCTCTATCATGTTTCGCGGCGGGTCTCGCTGCTCGTCGAGCTCAATGGCGAGCATGTCGAGGGCGGCGAGGAAGACGGGCTGGATGTCTGGAACATCGCCCCCGGTTTCAAGTTTGCTCCTGTCGCGGGGGTTCCCCTGCAGGT
>RFIU01000005.1 GCA_003695555.1 Alphaproteobacteria bacterium | reverse complement strand
CGATGCGCTGCTCCAGCGCCCGCTTGACGGCAAGCTCATGCTTTCCGCCCGGCTGGTCCGCCGTCGGCTGCGCGCGCCGTTCCGGATTGCCCGCGGCATCAAGCGCGAGGCCTGCGAAATCCACGTCCGGGTGCGCGCAAACGGGGCGGAAGGTCGCGGCGCCGCCGTCCCCTATCCGCGTTATGGCGAGACGCCGGAAACGGCGCTTGCCGCGCTCGCTCCGCTCGCCGACGGTGCCCTGGCCTCGACGTTCTGCCATGGCGGGCTGCTCAAGCGGGTAGAACATCGCGCTGCCAGAGCCGCGCTCGATGCGGCGCTGTGGGACTGGCGGGCGAAGCTGGCCGGCCGAAGGATCGGCAAGCTGCTCGAACTGCCGATGGCGAGCACCCCCGTCGAAACCGCCTTTACCATCAGTCTGGATGCGCCCGAGCAGATGGCCCGCGCCGCCGAACGCGCCGAAGGCCATCACCTGCTCAAGCTCAAGCTCGGGGCGGGATCGGCGGATGATGATCGCGCGCGAATGATGGCGGTGCGCAGGGCACGCCCCGACGCACGGCTCATCGTCGATGCCAATGAGGGCTGGCGGGCGGGCGATCTGACGGAGCTCATGCGGGCCGCCCGGGACGTGGGTGTGCTGCTGGTCGAACAGCCGCTGGCAGCCGGCCGGGATGCGGCTCTCGAGTCCCTCGACGAGCAGGACCGTCGCCTGCTATGCGCCGACGAAAGCTTCCTCGGCACGGCGGACGAGATCGGGTGGGAATCCCTTGCGCGGCGCTACGGCGCGATCAATATCAAGCTTGAAAAGGCGGGCGGTCTCAGTGCGGCGCTGATTCTGTCCATCGAGGCCCGGCGTCGCGGCTTCGCCGTCATGCTTGGCTCGATGGTCGCGGGCAGTCTGGCACTCGCCCCTGCGCTGCTGGTAGCGCCGCTCGCCGATTGGTGCGACCTCGACGGTCCCTTTCTGGTGGCCGAGGACGATGCGCCCTCGCTGGCGGACGTCGACGGCCGCCTGTCACTGCCGACGCCGGCCCTGTGGGGATGAACAAACCGTTCGGGCCGCAACACCATTGACAAGCCGGTGCGAATCGCTATCGCTAGCGCCCCGCTGGTCAGCCCGCCCGCCAGCACGGGACGACACGGGTCGGTCGTGAAGCGATCCGATAGAAGAGAAAGAAAGGGAAGATGGCCGAAAAACACCAACCGGAAGTTCCGCACAAGCCGCTCTTGCATCTCGTCTTCGGCGGCCGGGTCAAGGACCCGCAGGGACTCGAGTTCGAGGATCTCTCCAAGCTCGACATCGTCGGCATCTATCCGAACTATGCCGAGGCGCTCAAAGCCTGGCGAGCCGCCAGTCATGCGCATGTCGATGACGCCCTGATGCGCTATGTCATCGTCCATCTGCACCGATTGATGGAACCGCACGAGCCCGAGTGAGCGCAAAGGCGCAGAATTATCGGACCGGCGCCCGTATCCCGCGAAACCCTGACGGCGAGGGACGACACGCACGGCCGTCTTCGCCGATGCGGGGGTGAAAGGGAAGATAATAGGCCCCCAGACATTCGCCGACCCGACGTGCCGCCGCTTGTTCCTCGCCCGGCTCCCACGCCATCAGGGATTGTGCCACCCGAGCCAGTCCCTCCCGATCCATTTCGTCGATCATGTCTCTTCCTGCCCTGTCTGTTTCCTTCATCATGATGATGAGAGGATCGGACAGTAAGATGACAGGCATGCGACAGTCCCCGCCGATCGGCGCTCATTGCGCCCGGCGTTCGGCGACCCAGGCATCCACCTGTTCTTCGAGAATGTCGAGCGGCAGCGGCCCGTTCTTCAGCACGGTGTCGTGATAGGCGGCAAGATCGAAACGCGGCCCGAGCGCTGCGCGCGCCTTCTCGCGCAACGCCAGGATCTTCTCCTTGCCGATCATGTAGGCGGTCGCCTGCCCGGGCATGATGATATAGCGTTCGACCGCCTTCTCGATGTCACCTTTCGGATTGGGCGTATTCTCGAGGTGGTAGCGGATCGCCTGCTCGCGCGTCCATTTCTTCGCATGGATGCCGGTATCGACGACGAGACGCACGGCACGCCACAGCTCCATCGCCAGGCGCCCGAAGTCCGAATAGGGATCCTGATAGAAGCCCATTTCCTTGGGCAGATATTCGGCATAGAGCCCCCAGCCTTCGGTATAGGCGGTAAAACGCGCCAGCCGCTGGAACATAGGCACGCCTTCGAGCTCCTGCGCGATCGCGATCTGCATGTGATGGCCCGGCACGCCCTCGTGATAGGCGAGCGCTTCCATCTGATAGGTCGGCATGTCTGCCATCCGGTAGAGATTGACATAGTAGGTGCCGGGCCGCGAGCCGTCGAGGGCGGGCTGCTGATAGAAGGCCTTGCCAGCGGCACGCTCGCGGAAGGGTTCGACCCGCTTGACCACCAGATCCGCCTTCGGCAGCAGGCCGAAGGCCTCCGGCAGGCGCGCCTTCATCGCCGCGATGATCTCATTGGCGCGCTTGAGATAGGCAGCGCGTCCCTCGTCTGTATCCGGATAATAGAAGCGGGGATCCTCGCGCATGAAGCGGAAGAAGTCGGCAAGCGAGCCCTTGAAGCCGACCTTCTTCATGATCGCGCGCATCTCATCATGGATCCGCGCCACATGCTGAAGGCCGATCTGATGGATCTGATCGGCGGTCAGTTTGGTCGTCGTGTACTGGCGCAGGCGGCTGTCATAATAGGCGGCACCGTCCGGCAGCTTCCACACGCCATCACGATCGTCGGCCATCTTCTCCTCTTCTTCCAGCACCGCGATCAGCTTCGCATAGGCCGGTCCGACATGCGTGACGAGTGCCTCGCGCGCGGCCGCCAAGAGCTGTTCGCGCTCACCGGCCGGCAGGTCGAGAGAAGCCAGCTTCTTGAGGAAATCCGCCCACAGCGCCGAGTCCGTGTCGCCATCCTCGAAGGGCGCACCGCGCACCACATTGCGGGCCGATCGCAGGACGATGGGATAGACGAAGCGCGGCGGCAGAACCCCCATCTGCTCGCGAATGCGAAGCTGTTCGATCAGCTGATCGATGAGAGCCGACACGCCCTTCAGACGGGCGATATAGGCTTCAAGATCGGAGCGATCGGCGACCCGATGGATGTTGATCAGGAAGCTCGGGATCTGCTGCTGCCAGCCGAACATCTGATTGACGGGATAGGAATGATGGCGCCAGCGCGCGTTGGCGATTTCGCGTTCGGCCAGCGCGATGAACAGGCGGCGCGACAGGCGCATGCGCGGCGAGAGCTGGTCCGGATCGAACCGGCCACGCAGCTCGGCGAGCTGGCCCTTGACGAGAGCGATATCGCCATCGGCGTGCGCATCGCTGAGATCGTCCCACTTGTCATAGTCCGTCTTGATGCCAAGATAGCTCTGCCCCATCGGCGAGCGGGCAAGCCGCGCCTCGAAGGCGCGCTGGAAGAAGGCGGCAAGGCGCGCATCCTCGCTGCGCGCGGTGGCTTCGACCGGTTTCTTTGCGGCCGTCGCCTGTCCGCCGGCGCCGCCATCGCCCGAGGAGCCGACGTCCTGCTCCGAACCGCAGGCCGCAAGTCCCGCCGTCAGCGCTGCGATCAACAGAATCCGTCCCTTGATTGCCATTTCCCGATCTGCCCTTTCCTGTCGGCCCGCGCGGGTGCTGCCTCCCTTTTCCTGAAGGAGAGACGTTCGCAGCCTTGCCAGCGCACAGCGCCCGCTCCATGATGCGCCGCGAGTGTGCCGGAAAGCACATCGGCGGCACAAGCCGAAGAGGCAGCGATGAACGAAAGTTGGCCGCCGCTCCCACTCTGATCGAGGGGGAGAGGCAGACAATTGTCAAAGGAAGAGAAGATCATCATGAGTGCAGGCGTGATCGAGCAGCTCGCAAATCGAATCGGCGAGGAGATCCAGCTTTCCGACTGGCTGGAAGTGGATCAGGATCTGGTCAATATCTTCGCCGATGCCACACATGACCATCAGTGGATCCATGTCGATGTCGAACGCGCAAGGCGCGAGAGTCCCTTCGGCGGGCCGATCGCCCACGGCTTTCTGACGCTCTCGCTGCTGCCGGCCTTCATGGGCGACGCCTTTGCGGACCTGACGGTGCGACAGGTGATCAACTATGGCTGCGAGAAGGTGCGTTTTCCCGCCCCCGTTCCGGTCGGCAGCCGGCTGCGCGGCCGCTTCGTACTGAAGAGCGTCGAGGCCGGACCGATGGGATCGGCCAAATGCACGATGACGGCGGTGGTCGAAATCGAGGATGCCGACAAGCCCGCCTGCGTCGCCGAACCCGTCTTTCTGCTGTTCGCCTGAACGGCGGACGGCGACCGAATCCTTTTCTTATCCAGCCAACAGGAAACAGGCCCATGACCGAACTTGATGCCTATCGTTCGTTGTTTTCACTGAAGGACAAGGTGGCGATCATTACCGGATCGTCGCGCGGCATCGGGCGGGCGACCGCCGAAGCGATGGCGGCCCAGGGGGCGAAGGTGGTGATCTCGTCGCGCAAGGGTGAGGTCTGTGCCGCGGTCGCCGAAGAGATCCGGGATGCCGGCGGCGAAGCGATTGCGGTGGCCTGCAACATCTCGGACAATGCCGAGCTGGAACATCTGGTGGCCGAAACCCGCAGGGCCTTCGGGCGGGTGGATATTCTGGTCTGCAATGCGGCCTCGAATCCGGTCTATGGCTCGATGAGCCAGGTTTCCGACGAGGCCTTTCACAAGATCATGCACAACAATATCCGGGCGAACATGAATCTCGCCCATCTGGTGCTGCCGGAAATGGCCGAGCGTGGCGACGGTGCGATCATCGTCATCTCGTCGATCGCCGGCCTGAAAGGCAGCCGCAATCTCGGCATCTATGCGATCTCGAAGGCCGCCGACATGCAGCTCGTACGCAATCTGGCGGTCGAATGGTCGCCGAAGGGCATCCGAGTCAATGCCATCGCGCCGGGGCTCGTCAAGACGGACTTCGCGCGCGCCCTGTGGGAGGATCCGAAGGCCCGCGAATATGTCGAACGGCTGACGCCTCTGCGTCGGATCGGTGAGCCGATCGACATCGCCGGAGTGGCGGTCATGCTCGCCGCCCCGGCAGGCCGCTTCATGACCGGCGAAACGATCGTGGTGGACGGCGGCGCGACGATCGCCGACGTCTTCTGATATCTGATGATGTGCGCACGGATCGCAAGGACCCTGCCATGACCGCAGCCCCGCTTGCCGAGATCGTGCAACGGCGCGATCTCGCCTTTCAGCTCTATGAGGTCCTTGATCTCGAAGCGCTGACCCGCACCGGCCCCTTCGCCGAGCACGGCAGGGCGACCTTCGAGGCGGTTCTGGATACCGCCGAGCGCATCGCGCTCGAGCGTTTCGCGCCTCTCGCCGCCCGGATGGACGCGCATGAACCGCGCATCGGTGAAGATGGGAGCGTCGTGCTGCCCGCCGGCGTGCGCGAGGCCCTCGACGACTATTTCGCGGCCGGCTTCCATCTCGCTCATCTTTCCGAAGAAAAGGGCGGCATGGGACTGCCGCTTACCGTTTCTCAGGCAGCCGCGGCCCTGTTCACCGGCGCCAATCCGTCGCTGACCGCCTATCCCTTCCTGACCATCGCCGCCGCCAATCTGCTCGACGCCTTCGGCAGCGAGGATCACAAGCGCCGCTATCTGGCGCCGATGCGCGAAGGACGCTTCTTCGGCACCATGTGTCTCAGTGAACCGCAGGCGGGATCCTCGCTCGCCGACATCCGCACCCGTGCCGAACCGATCGACGGACAGGAAGGGCGGTTCCGGATCCGGGGTAATAAGATGTGGATTTCGGCCGGCGATCATGAACTGGCCGAAAATATCGTTCATCTGGTGCTCGCCCGCATCGAGGGCGCGCCGGCCGGCGTGAAGGGCATTTCGCTGTTCATCGTGCCGAAGTTCCGGGTGGCCGACGACGGCCGGGTGGGCGAACGCAATGACGTGAAGCTTGCCGGCCTCAATCACAAGATGGGCTATCGCGGCACCACCAACTGCCTGCTCGCCTTCGGTGACGAGGGCGAATGCCTCGGCGAGCTGGTGGGCGAGCCGAACCGCGGGCTCGCCTACATGTTTCATATGATGAACGAGGCGCGCATCGGCGTCGGCCTTGGCGCGGCGGTGCTCGGCTATGCGGGCTATCGCCATGCGCTCGCCTATGCGCGCGAACGCCTTCAGGGTCGCCCGATCGGCGAGAAGGACCCCGAAAGTCCGCCGGTGCCGATCATCCGCCACGCCGACGTCCGGCGGATGCTGATGGAGCAGAAGGTCCATGTCGAAGGCGCGCTGCTGCTCTGCCTCGATGCTGCGCGCATCATCGACCTAATGACCGCGGGCGATGACGAGGAGGCCGAACGGCGCGACCACCTGCTGCTCGAACTGCTGATCCCGATCGTCAAGGCCTGGCCGTCACACTATGGTCTGAAAGCCAACGCGCTCGCGATTCAGGTGCTCGGCGGCTATGGCTACACCCGCGACTTCCCGCTCGAGCGGCTCTATCGCGACAACCGCCTCAACCCGATCCACGAAGGCACCAACGGCATCCAAAGCCTCGACCTGCTCACCCGCAAGGTGCCGATGGCCAATGGCGCGGCCTTCCGGGTCCTGATGGAGGAGATGGCCGATACCGTTCGGCGGGCCGGTGAGGACGAGATGCTGCGCGAGGCCGCCGGATCACTGGAGGCGGCGGCCAATCTGCTTTCGCGTACGACGGTGCGGCTGATGAAGGCGATGCACGAGGGCAGGATCGAGGCGGCGAGCGCGAATTCCTGGCGCTATCTTCAGATGAT
>RFIU01000043.1 GCA_003695555.1 Alphaproteobacteria bacterium | reverse complement strand
GGACAGGAAGATGCCGAGAAAGGTGCCGACCAGCGCGCCGCCGACGAGCCGGCCGAGCACCTCGACCGGCTCGTTGATCGAGGCCATCGTCTTGATGATGCCGAGGACGGCGGCGACGATGCCGACGGCCGGCAGACCGTCGGCCATGGTCTGAAGCGAATGCTGCGGTTCATGTGCCTCGGCATGATGGCGCTCGAGATCCTTCTCCATCGCATCTTCCATCTGATGCGGATCCTCGAAGTTCATCGTCATCATGCGCAGATAGTCGCAGATGAAAGAGACGACGTGATGATCCGCAGAAATCTTGGAGAAGTGATTGAAAATCTTGGATTCTTCTGGCTTCTCGATATGCTGCTCGACCGCCACCACCCCCTTGGTGCGCATCGTCTTGATCAGCAGGAAAAGAAGTGCCAGCAGGTCCTTGTAGTCTTCCTTCGTCCATTTCGGGCCCTTGAAGGCCTTGACGATGCCACCCAACGCACCCTTGATGACCCCCATCTGGTTGGCGATGATGAAGGCTCCCACCGCGCCGCCGAAAATGACCATCAGCTCGTGCGGCAGGGCATGCAGAATGATTTCGAACTTGCCGCCCGAAAGGACGAAGCCGCCGAACACCATGCCGAGAACGACGATGAGGCCGATGATGATGAACATGGACTGTCGCTACCCCGAATTCGTGCCTTGGTGACGATCGGACCGCAGGTCGCCGGCGACTCCTTGTGCTCCGATGAGCGCCGCCGGCTCTTTTCGTCCATGCCACGATGCGCGATCGGGCTTAAAAAGTGATTAATCCTGATCTTGTCGCACGGGACCGGCTGGCATGAACGCGCTTTCGTCCTTCCGTTCGGCATCCTCAGCGCCCAATTCTTCAATCAGGGGCAGGCGGATCAGCACGGTAAAACCGTCTTCGGCCGAGGTTCCGGCCATCATCCGCCCGCCGTTACGCTGGATCAGATGGCGAGCCGCGGCCAGTCCCAGACCCAGCCCTTCACGGCTGTCGGAGATGTCGCTTGTTTCGCGGATCAGTCCGCCCACTCCCCGATCGCCTTGCTTCGCTCCGGGTCCGTCATCGCTCAGCTCGATGAGCGCCTCGCCACCGCGACGGCCGAGCGATAAAGAGACCTTCGTTTCCTCGGGTGTGTGCCGCTCGACGTTCTCCAGCAGGTAATCCACGGCCCGGTCAAGATCGGCACGCGACATCCTCACGCACAACGGCTCATCATGGGCCACGAATACGATCTCGCGCTCACCTCGTGCGTCCCACTCGCAAAGACGTTCCTTCAAATAGTCCACCAGATCGATCTTCCGGGATGCTCCCTGCGGCTTGGTACTGAGAAAATTCTCGCTCTTCTCGACCTTGCTCATGAGATTGCGGCCGGCATCGCGGATGAAAAGCGCCCAGTCGCGAAGCTGCGGGTCTTCGACATCCCGAACCAGCAGATCCGCAAAGCCGAGAATATGATTGAGCGGTGTACGCATTTCATGGCCGATGGTGCGCAGAACTCCCTCGCGCTGCAATGAGAGGGTTTCCATGTCCGCCATGTATCGCCGGTAGAGCTCGATCGAACGTTTGTGGAAAATCGCCACCACCAAACTGGCCGCAAGAGTTTCCAGAAGATAGCATTCGACTTCATCGGGCATTCGCGCATCACGGACGAAGACATCAAGTGTGCCGAGCCCCTCATCCTCGGATCCTTGAATCGGAAAGGACCACCAGGCGCCGGCTTCGGCATGCTCGCGCATCAGACGCGCGGCATCGGGATCCATTCTGTCCGCGTGAGCTTGGCACCCCTCACCATCGCAAAGAAAGACCGCCCGCCTTTCGCGTACTGCACGGGCATTGGCAAGTCCGGATTCCGCAACCGAAACGCCTTCTACCGCATCCAGATAACCGGCCGGCATGCGTGGCGTTGCCAGCGTGGTGAGTCGGCCTCGCGTATTGATCCGCATTACGGCAAGGCGCAGCTCGGGGCGGATCTCCTCGATCTCGGCGAGCAGTTCTCCTATAAGCGAGGAAAGCAGCGCACCCTGATGCAGGCGGGCGTGCAGCCGCTGTTGGTGCTCGAGCAAGAGGTGGCCGAGTTTTTCGCGTGTGATGTCGGTGCGAAGGCCCACATAGCCGACCTTGCGTCCCTTCGCATCGAAGAGCGGGCCGATGGTCGTTGCCAGCCAGTAGAGATGACCGCTCTTCGCCCGGTTGCAAAGGGTGCCGCGCCAGATCCGATCGGCGGAGATGGTCTTCCAGAGCTGCTCGTAGAAGGAGCGGTCCTGACGGCTGGAAATCATGATCGCGTGCGTCGAACCGATCAGTTCCTCGCGGGTATAACCCGACACTTCCAGCAGCCGATCATTGATATCGCAGATGCGCCCGGAAAGATCGGTGACGACGATCATCGCGTGTGCATCGAGCGCGTCACGAAAGGAAGGAAGATTGGCGAGCGCATCTTCAAGGGTGGGGGGGGATGGTATCTGTGCCATCTTCGGAACCTTCATGATCTGTCCGCCGTCTCACGACCCGCGGATAATGGTGGGAGATGCGCCGGTTACCTGGCTGGAGGAAGGGGAAGAGGCCGAAAAGTCGCCCCCCCTTCCTGCTCAATGCCTGGATCGTTTGTGCAGATACTGCGTTGCAGACGGCCCGAAGCGTATCAACTTCGGATCTTTGCGATGAAGGAGCGTGCGGCCTGCTTGAGGTCGGCGGATTCCTTCGCGACCGATCCGGCCTCGCCAAGAACGTCACCGACGGCTTTGGCGCTTTCACGTGAAGCGGTTCGAATGGCTTCGGTCTTTTCCGCCATCGCCTCGTTCTTGGCCGCGCTGGTTTCGATCAGCGAGGAAATCTCGGACGTTGCTGCCGCCTGCTCCTCGACCGCCGCGGCAATAGCGGAGACCACTTCAGCAACCTTCTTCGCCTGATCGTCGATCGCGCCGATGGCATCGGT
>RFIU01000042.1 GCA_003695555.1 Alphaproteobacteria bacterium | reverse complement strand
GCCGAAGAAGATGGCGCTCGAGCTGTTCAAGCCGTTCATCTATTCGCGGCTCGACAAGCTCGGCATTGCCACCACCATCAAGCAGGCCAAGAAGCTGGTGGAAAAGCAGCGCCGCGAGGTCTGGGACGCGCTTGATCAGGTGATCCGCGAGCACCCGGTTCTTCTCAACCGTGCGCCGACCCTTCATCGCCTCGGCATTCAGGCCTTCGAGCCGGTGCTGATCGAGGGCAAGGCGATTCAGCTGCATCCGCTGGTGTGTGCGGCCTTCAACGCCGACTTCGACGGCGACCAGATGGCGGTTCATGTGCCGCTTTCTCTCGAAGCGCAGCTCGAGGCGCGGGTGCTGATGATGAGCACCAACAACATCCTCTCGCCGGCCAACGGCAAGCCGATCATCGTTCCCAGTCAGGACATTGTGCTCGGTCTCTATTACATGACGCTGGAGTTCGATGGCGAGCCGGGCGAGGGAATGGTCTTTTCCGGCATTGAGGAGATCGAGCATGCGCTGGCGCTGGGAATCGTCAGCCTGCATGCGAAGATTGAGGCGCGGATCGAGACGGTTGACGAGGAAGGCAGGCCGGTGGTCCGGCGTGTCAAGACGACGCCGGGCCGGATGCTGCTCTCGCGGCATCTGCCGAAGCATCCGAAGGTTCCCTTCGATCTCGTCAACCGGCTGCTCACCAAGCGCGAGATTTCGGAGGTGATCGATATCGTCTATCGTCACACCGGTCAGAAGCAGACGGTCCTGTTCGCCGATGCCGTCATGTCCGAAGGCTTCCAAGAGGCCTGCAAGGCTGGCATCTCCTTCGGCAAGGACGACATGGTAGTGCCCAGGGCCAAGGAACGCCTCGTCGAGGAGACCAAGGCGCTGGTCAAGGAATATGAGGAACAGTACCAGGAAGGTCTGATCACTCAGGGCGAGAAGTACAACAAGGTGGTCGATGCCTGGGCGCAGTGCACCGACAAGGTCGCCGAAGAGATGATGCGCGAGATTTCGGCGGCCCGCACCGATCCGGAAACCGGACGCCAGCATGCGCTGAACTCGATCTTCATGATGGCGGATTCGGGTGCGCGTGGATCGGCGGCCCAGATGAAGCAGCTTGCCGGCATGCGCGGCCTGATGGCCAAGCCCTCCGGCGAGATCATCGAGACGCCGATCATCTCGAACTTCAAGGAAGGCCTGTCGGTTCTTGAATACTTCAATTCCACCCATGGTGCTCGCAAGGGCCTGGCGGATACCGCGCTCAAGACGGCGAACTCGGGCTATCTTACCCGCCGTCTCGTCGATGTCAGCCAGGACTGCGTGATCGTCGAGGAGGACTGCGGCACCGAGGAAGGCATCGAGGTCGGAGAGGTGGTCGAGGCGGGCGAAACCCTCGTCTCGCTCGGCGAGCGCGTGCTTGGTCGCACCGCTGCGGTGGACATCAAGGATCCGCTCAGCGACGAAGTGATCATCAAGGCCGGCCAGCCGATCAATGAGGAAGAGGTCGAGATCATCGAGCGGGCGGGGCTCAATCGGATCAAGATCCGTTCGGTACTGACCTGCGAAACCAAGGGTGGCGTCTGCGCGCTGTGCTACGGTCGCGATCTGGCCCGCGGTACGCCGGTGAATATCGGTGAGGCGGTCGGGGTCATCGCCGCCCAGTCGATCGGCGAGCCGGGCACCCAGCTGACCATGCGCACCTTCCATATCGGTGGTGCGGCGACGGTTTCCGAGCAGTCCTCGCTGGAAGCCAACCATGACGGCAAGGTGGCTTTCCGCAATGCCAATGTCGTCAAGGACTCCAAGGGCCGTCTCGTCGTCATGGGCCGCAACATGGAGGTCGTCATCGTTGACGAACAGGGTCGCGAGCGGGCCGCCTATCGGGTTCCCTACGGCGCCCGCCTGATGGTCGAGGAAGGGGCCGAGGTGAAGAAGGGCGCCAAACTTGCCGAATGGGATCCCTACACCATCCCGATCATCACCGAAAAGCCCGGCATCGTCCATTTCGTCGATCTCGTCGATGGCGTCTCGGTCAAGGAGGTCGTTGACGAGGCGACCGGCATCACCTCGAAGGTGGTGATGGACTGGCGGGCGTCGCCGAAGAGCGCCGACCTGAAGCCGCGGATCACGCTTCGCGACGACAGCGGCGATGTGGTGCAGCTCGCCAACGGCACCGAGGCGCGCTACTATCTTTCGGTCGATGCCATTCTTTCGGTCGAGGAAGGCCAGAAGGTCCATGCCGGCGACGTCCTTGCCCGAATTCCGCGTGAAGCCGCCAAGACCCGCGACATCACCGGCGGTCTGCCACGGGTCGCGGAGCTGTTCGAGGCACGTCGGCCGAAGGAGCACGCGATCATCGCCGAGAAGGACGGCATCGTCGAGTTCGGTCGTGACTACAAGAACAAGCGCCGGATCATCATCCGTCCGACCGACGAAAATGAAGAGCCGGTCGAATATCTGGTGCCCAAGGGCAAGCATATCGCCGTGCGCGAAGGCGACTTCATCCGCAAGGGCGAATATCTGCTAGACGGCAATCCGGCGCCCCACGACATCCTTGATGTGCTCGGCATCGAAGCGCTTGCCCAGTATCTGATCTCGGAAATTCAGGAGGTCTATCGGCTGCAGGGCGTGAAGATCAACGACAAGCACATCGAGGTGATCGTCCGCCAGATGCTCCAGAAGGTCGAAATCACCGACGGTGGCGATTCGACTCTGCTGGCCGGTGAGCAGGTCGATCGCGAGGAGCTGGAGGATGTCAATGAGAAGCTGCGCGCCGAAGGCCGGCGCGAGGCGAAGGGCAAGCCGATCCTGCTCGGCATCACCAAGGCCAGTCTCCAGACACGATCCTTCATCTCGGCCGCCTCCTTCCAGGAGACCACGCGGGTGCTGACCGAGGCGGCGGTGGCCGGCAAGGTCGATCGTCTCATCGGCCTGAAGGAAAATGTCATCGTCGGTCGTCTGATCCCGGCCGGGACGGGTGCCGCTTTGCGCCGCCTGAAGGATGAGGCGCGCAAGCGTGACCGTCTGATCCGCGAACAGCGCCTGGCGCGCGAAGCGGCGGCCGAAACCGCCCGGATCGCCGAGGCCGCCGAAGCGGCTGCTGCTGCTGCGCAGACGGCACCGGAAGCACCGGCCGAAGACGCAGGCGAGGCGCCCTCGGCTGAATGACGAGCGGCGAATCCGCCAACCTTTGCGTCCGCGCGGGCGGATCGTACGAGAGAAACGATCAAGGGGGTGCTCCGGTCGGGGCGCCCCCTTCGTACGAAAGCATTCCGTACCGGTGCGCAAAGGCAAAGAATCCTGCGTGTCAGGGCCCGTTCGAATGCCGAAAAATATTTGCGAAGCGACTGTTGACGAGGCATGGGGGCCTGCATATATTGCGCACCTCGCTCGGGCCCGGGTGGTAGCGCTCGCCGCCTTCCGCTCGCCGGTCAGGTGACGCGCTAGACGCCGGTGCCGCCACGAGCCTTGGGACGACAATGAATGCGATGCGGCCTGCCCGGGGGCTTCCGGCCCGGGGTCGGGTGCGCGTTCGTGCAACAAGGGGCGGGCCCGCGCAATGGTGCGCCAGGGGTCGCCCGGGTGGCGTGCGTCATTTGCTCGGCCGCCGACGGACGAAGGACGGATCATCGATACGATCCGCAGGGAAAAAGAGAACGACCGATGCCGACGATCAATCAGCTGGTCCGAAAGCCGCGAAAGCCGCCCGTCAAGCGCAACAAGGTTCCGGCGCTTGAGGCCTGTCCGCAAAAGCGCGGGGTGTGCACGCGCGTCTATACGACGACGCCGAAGAAGCCGAACTCGGCGCTGCGCAAGGTTGCACGCGTGCGTCTGACCAATGGAATCGAGGTGACCAGCTACATTCCGGGTGAAGGCCACAATCTTCAGGAGCACTCGGTGGTCCTGATCCGCGGTGGTCGCGTCAAGGACCTGCCCGGTGTGCGTTACCACATCCTGCGCGGTGTGCTTGACACGCAGGGCGTGGCCGATCGTCGCCAGAGCCGTTCGAAGTACGGCGCCAAGCGCCCGAAATGATGATTTGAGGGATTGAAGCGATGTCGCGTCGTCACCGTGCCGAAAAGCGCGAGATCCTGCCGGACCCGAAATTCGGGGACGTGGTGGTCAGCAAATTCGTCAACAATCTGATGGTCGATGGAAAGAAGTCGGCCGCCGAACGGATCGTCTATGGCGCCTTCGAGCTGATCGAGCAGCGCGCGAAGACCGACCCGCTTGGCGTCTTCCATGAGGCGCTCGACAATGTCCGCCCGACCCTTGAGGTACGCTCGCGGCGTGTCGGCGGTGCGACCTATCAGGTGCCGATGGAGGTGCGCCCCGATCGCGCTCAGGCGCTGGCGATCCGCTGGATGATCGCGGCGGCGCGCAATCGCAACGAAAAGACGATGAAGGACCGGCTCGCCGGCGAGCTGCTGGATGCGGCGAACAATCGCGGGGCGGCGGTCAAGAAGCGTGAGGATACCCACAAGATGGCCGAGGCCAACAAGGCCTTCGCCCATTACCGCTGGTAGAATTCCCGCACGCAGGACGAGAGAGCGGACACGGGACGAGATGACACGACCGGCCGGCGCGCGGCCCTGACGGGGCGCACCGGCCGACGAGAGCAGGCAGAAAGAGACCAGGCATGGCCCGCAGCTATCCCATCGAGCGATACCGCAATATCGGCATCATGGCGCACATCGATGCCGGCAAGACGACGACGACCGAGCGTATCCTCTATTACACCGGCCGCTCGCACAAGATCGGCGAGGTGCATGAGGGCGCGGCGACGATGGACTGGATGGAGCAGGAGCGCGAACGCGGCATCACGATTACCTCGGCCGCGACCACCTGCTTCTGGCTCGATCATCGCATCAACATCATCGATACGCCCGGCCATGTCGATTTCACCATCGAGGTCGAGCGCTC
>RFIU01000041.1 GCA_003695555.1 Alphaproteobacteria bacterium | reverse complement strand
GATGGACGCCGTATTGATGATGACCCCGCGCTCCTCGCCAAGCGGTTCGGCCGCCACCATGCGCGCGGCGGCCACGCGGATGCAGTTGAAGGTGCCGACAAGATTGACGCGGATCACCTTTTCGAAGGCGTCCAGCGGATGCGGCGCGCCGCGGCTGACCGTCTTCATGGCGATGCCGATGCCGGCACAATTGACGAGCACGCGCGCCACCCCGTGAGCTTCTTCGGCCGCGGCGAAGGCGGCCGCTACCGTCTCGCCGTCGGCGACATCGACCTCGGCGAAGCGCCCGTCGATCTCGTCAGCGATCGCCTTGCCGCGCTCGCCATTGCGGTCGAAGATGGTCACTCGCGCACCGGCCGCGGCCAGCCGGCGTGACGTCGCTTCACCTAGTCCGGAGGCGCCGCCCGTTACCACCGCCGCAATACCCTGAATGTCCATGGTCCGTTCTCTCCTTGAGGGCGGATTCGCCGTCTTGTCTGAAATGGAATCGCGGTCGGTACCTTGCTGCCGTCTCCGCGTCTGCGCGTCTCGCATTTCGATGCCGTCAGGCGACCGTCCTTGTCAATCGGGCAGGGGGACCCGGAGCCGAAAAACCGCCCCCATCGCTGCCCCGGATCCGCCGACGAACGACGGACGGCCTTGAGCAGGTGAGAGCGAACCCCTAAGACGGTTTCCATGAGCGATTCTTCCCAAAGCAGCATGTCGAACCGGCGGCGATCGTCGCTTGCTCCCTTCGTTCATCTGCGCGTGCACACCGCCTATTCGCTGCTCGAAGGTGCCCTGCATATCAAGGATCTGGTGCAGCTCGCACAGGCCCACGCCATGCCGGCGGTGGCGATGACCGACAGCGCCAATCTCTTCGGCGCGCTGGAGTTTTCCGAAACCCTCGCAGCGGCCGGCATTCAGCCGATCATCGGCATCACCCTGCCGGTGGTGATGGGCGGGCAACAGGCCGGCCCGGCGGACGATGCCCGACAGAAATCGCCTGCGCGGGTGCCGCCATGTCTCGTGCTGCTCGCACAGAATGAGACAGGCTATCGCAATCTTCTCAAGCTCGTCTCCGCCGCCCATCTGGAAAGCGCCGACGATCGCGGACCGGCGGTCACGCTCGACCGTCTTGCCGAACGGGCGGACGGCCTGATCTGCCTGTCTGGGGCGCAGGAAGGCCCCATCGGCGAGCGTCTGCTGGCCGGTAATGCGGTCGGTGCCGAGACGTGCGCCGACCACCTTGCCGGCATCTTTCCGGGACGCTTCTATATCGAGCTGCAGCGTCACGGGCTGGCATTGGAAGAACGCTTGGAGCCAGAGTTCCTGAAGCTCGCTTTCCATCACGACTGGCCGCTGGTGGCCACTAACCAGTGCTATTTTTCCGATCCCTCGATGTACGAGGCGCATGATGCGCTGCGCTGCATCGCTGGCGGCCATTATGTCGCCGATCCCGATCGTCCCCGGCTGACCCCCGATCATGGATTCAAGTCGGCCGACGAGATGGTCGAGCTGTTCCATGATATTCCCGAAGCTGTCCGAAATACGCTCGTCATCGCACGGCGCTGCGCCTGGCGACCGCAGCCGATCGCGCCGATCCTGCCGAGCTTTTCGGCAACGGGTGGTGAGACGGAAGAGGAGATTCTGCGCCGGCAGGCGGCAGAAGGACTGCGCGAACGGCTGGAAGCGCATGTCTTTGCCCCGCAGGACGACGGAACGGCGCGAAAGGAGAAGGCGAAGCCCTATGAGGAGCGTCTTGCTTACGAGCTCGACATCATCACCAAGATGGGATTTCCGGGCTATTTCCTGATCGTCTCGGACTTCATCCGCTGGGCCAAGGATCACGGCATTCCGGTCGGCCCCGGTCGCGGCTCGGGAGCAGGGTCCCTGGTTGCCTGGGCGCTGCGGATCACCGATCTCGACCCGCTGCGTTTCTCGCTGCTGTTCGAGCGGTTCCTGAACCCCGAACGCGTCTCGATGCCGGATTTCGACATCGACTTCTGCCAGGACCGGCGCGAAGAGGTGATCCGTTACGTGCAGGACAAGTACGGACGCGACCGGGTGGCGCAGATTATCACCTTCGGCAAACTTCAGGCGCGTGCCGTGCTGCGCGACGTCGGGCGGGTGATGCAGCAACCCTATCCGGTGACCGACCGGCTGTGCAAACTGGTGCCCAACAATCCGGCCGATCCGAAGACGCTCGCCGAGGCGCTTGCCGAGGAACCTCGCCTTGAAGCCGAACGGCGCTCCGATCCCTTGACTGCGACCGTCATCGACCGGGCACTCAAGCTCGAGGGGCTCTATCGCCATGCATCCACCCATGCCGCCGGCGTCGTGATCGGCGACCGGCCGCTCGACGAACTGGTACCGCTCTATCGCGACCCGCGCTCCGATATGCCGGTGACGCAGTTCAACATGAAGTGGGTCGAGCAGGCCGGGCTGGTGAAGTTCGACTTCCTCGGTCTCAAGACGCTGACCGTGCTTGCCCGGGCGGTGGATCATGTGAAGGAGCGGGGCGGCACGGTCGATCTGGCGCATGTTCCGCTCGATGATCCGGCGACCTTTGCGCTGCTTGCACGCGGCGAGACGGCCGGTGTCTTCCAGCTGGAATCCGCCGGCATGCGGGCGGCGCTCAAGGGCCTCAAGCCCGACAAGTTCGAGGACATCATCGCCCTGGTCGCGCTCTATCGGCCGGGGCCGATGGACAATATCCCCGTCTATGTCAATCGCAAGCACGGCCTGGAGCCGGTCGAATATCCCCACCCGATGCTCGAAGAGATTCTCGCCGAGACCTATGGTGTCATCATCTATCAGGAACAGGTGATGCAGATCGCGCAGGTGATGGCCGGCTACAGCCTCGGCGAGGCCGATCTGCTGCGCCGCGCGATGGGCAAGAAGATCAAGGAAGAGATGGACCGTCAGCGCGCCCGTTTCGTCGAAGGCGCGGTGGAGCGCGGCGTGGAACGGGCG
>RFIU01000040.1 GCA_003695555.1 Alphaproteobacteria bacterium | reverse complement strand
GCGTGTCACCGGCAAACGGCGGCTTGTTGTCGAAGACGTTCCGCACGCCGATGCGCAGGTTGAAGTTGTCGGTCAGATTGTAGCCGACGGTCAGGTCCACATAGCCTTCCGCACCGATCTTCGGAACCGCCAACGTCGCCGGATCGACCCCATCATTCTTGATGCGATCGTCGCTGACGCTGTTGATCCAAGTATAGCGCAGCATCGTCGTCAGACGATTGTAGCGCCACACCGCGCGGCTGGTGAAGGCATAGTCCGGCGTTGGGCCACCGCAGGTCAGACCGAACTGCCCGGCGCATTCGACGAAGTCCGCGCCCGGGAAGGGCTGGAACTTGTTGGTGTCGAACCAGGTGCCGAGGAAGAACAGGTCCAGCGAGCCGGCATTGCCGAGGCCGAGATCCGCCAGATCGATCGAGTAGTCGGCCTGCAGGTCGAGGCCGCGCACCCGAAGCGTGCCGATGTTGCGGTTGGTCGCGGTGACAATGTCGATATTGCCGTCCGGACGCCGCGTGATCAGCTGGCAGAACTCGTTGTTGATGTCACCGCTCTCGAAGCAAAGGTCGATGGTGTTCTGGGCGCTGAGCGCGCCGATCGCACCCTTCACCTTGATGTCGAAATAGTCGAGCGTGACATTGAGGCCCGGGATCGCCTCAGGCGAGAGAACGGCGCCGAAGGTGATCGTGTCCGAACGCTCTTCCTCGAGATCCGGGTTGCCGCCGATCAGCGCCTCGACCTGGCTGTTGGCCTGCTGGAAGACGCCGACCTGACTGGACGGGACACCCTGTGCGATGCACAGATCGCGCACCTTGGCGGAACCGTCGAAGTTGTCCACATCGCACGGATCCTGCGCACCCGGGAAGTTCTGCGACTGGCCGAGGAACAGATCGATGATGCTCGGCGCGCGCACCGCCCGCTGGAACTGGGCGCGGAAGGTGATGTCGCTGATCGGCGCATAGGTGATGCCACCGGCATAGGTCCAGACGGTGTCCACCTGGTCGAGCGAGTAGTCCGAGAAACGGAACGCGCCATTGACCTCGAGCCGTTCGGCGCCGGTGACGCCGCTCAGAATCGGCAGATAGATTTCGCCGAAGACTTCGCTGACGTCGAAGTTGCCGATCGTCGACTCGCCGGCATTGAAGCCGAGCACGTCGCCGGAAGCCAGGAACTCGTCCACGACATTGGCCGAAGACTCGTCACGCCATTCGAAACCGAAGGCAACGCCCGCGGTGCCGCCCGGCAACTCGAACAGGTCGCCGGTAACGCTCGCGTTGAAGACCTGCTCCTGGATGTCGGTGATGTTGGTGGCGCCGATATTGATGAAATCGACGGCTTCCTGGCTGATGTTGCCCGGGCCGAAGATGTCGAGCGGCACGCATCCGCCCGAAGGATCGGTGCAGACCAGATTGCCATTGTCATCGAACTCGGTCTTGATCGCCTGACGGAAGCGGGTTTCGGAGACGTCGTTCTCCAGCCGCTCGACCAGCTTCATGCGGTTGAAGTTGTACGAGATGTCGTACGACCAGCCGGCAAGTCCGTCATGAACGGCACCGAGGTCACCGCGTGCGCCGACGACGAACTGATAGGCATTGCGCTCGTTCTTGGCACGCCGCGGACCATTTTCGACCATGCGGCGCCCGATGAAGGGCAGCACCGCGAAACCATCGCCCGCGGTCGGCGCAAGCATGGTGCAGGCACCGGTGTCCTCGTCGAACTCCGCACATTCCTGGCTGTCAGCAAGCGCCAGCGCCTGCTGGGCCTTGGACGAGAAGAACGGGCTGTCGACGTCCACCTCGAGCGAGCCGACGAAGGCCGGCGTCGGAGCCAGCTCCTGATCGACCCGGTTGTTGACGAAGGTGGTCTGGACGTAGAAGTCGAGTCCTTCGTTCACCTCATAGTTGGCCATGCCCATCATCATCCAGCGTTCCTGGGGAAGCTGAAGGAAGTTGTCGGGCGCGTAGTTGAAGCGGTCTTCCGGATCGCGGAACACCGACGGCTCGCCCATGCCGACGAACTTGCCGAGCCGTGAATCATTGTCATCGATCACATCGTCACCGTTCGAATCGAACAGCGGCCCGCCGAAGACGCGGGTGCCAGGGATACCCGAGCTGCCGCCCGGAACCAGGCTGCCGCCGAGACCGAACTTGTCGAACTTGGTGCCGAGCGCCGGATCACCGTCCTGCAGCGCGAAGGTCGAGAAGGGACGATCGCCCTGCATGATCGGCTTGCGCTTCAGGTAGGAGGCATAGACAACGGCATTGCCCTTGCCATCGGCGAAATTGCCGCCCCACAGACCGTCGATGTTCCAGGTGTCGCCGTCGTCCTTGTCGGTGACGTCATACTGGCCCGACAGCTCGAAGCCTTCGAAGTCGTCCTTCAGGACGAAGTTGACGACACCGGCGACGGCATCAGAGCCATAGACCGCCGAGGCGCCACCGGTCACCACTTCCGTCCGCTTGATCAGCGAGGACGGAATGGTGTTCAGGTCGACGATACCCGACTGGCCGCCCTTGATATAGCGACGACCATTGACCAGCACCAGGGTGCGGGATGCGCCGAGACCACGAAGGTCGACGGTCGCGGTGCCGTTGCCCGGGTTGTTCGAACGGCCGGTCAGGCCGGGGATCACCTGCGGCAGATCGTTCAGCAGGTTTTCGACATTGACCGTGCCGGTCAGCTCGAATTCCTCTGCGCCGACCACGCTGATCGGGCTGGGCGCCGTCAGGTCCGGACGCTTGATGCGCGAACCGGTAACGATGATCTGTTCGAGTTCTTCTTCCTCCCCTGCGGCCTGATCCTGTGCATAGGCAGTCGTCGTAACACTGCTCAGCACGAGGCCGGCCAGGGCGGTCGCCGTGCTTCCCAACAGAAGCGCACGACGAGACTTCAGTACCTTGTCAGACACTGGCGTCTCCCTTCCTTCGTTCTCTCATGGTTGTTATCATTCCCTCCCGCTAGCCGGGAGGGGTTGGCATGCACCTGAAAATGCATGCGGTAAGATGGCCCAAGGCCATTGCGGATGTACAGGGGAAACCCCCGCTCGGACATCATCCAAGTTTAAAGAAAAATTCATATGTGGTGTTTGAGCAACATTCAGAGATCGCGCCTGACGTGTGGGGATCATGCCTGTCCGCTCAGCCACCAACCCAGAGTCGGCCCTCCATCGCCCAGTGAAAGGAGGCGTCTTTCCGCCACCCGTGCCCCGGCCGACTCGAAGAGCGCCGCCAGACTCTGCAGGCCTGCCTCATCGAGCGCCGCCTCGACCATCGCCGCTACCCTGGCTTCGCGTGCCGCCAGTCGGGTTTCGAGATCCCGCAGCAGACGATCGCGCTCAGCCGGTGCAAGACGGCCGGCGGCCTGATAGAGCTGCTCGACGGCACGCAGAAAATTTAGGGGAAGCTCCGGGTCCGGCTGTTCGCGAAGCCAGGGAAGCTGTTCGCGCAGGCCGGCCTCGAAGGATTCGCATGCGCTGCGTTGGCGCCCGGTGGCGGCGCCTGCCGTTTCCGTTCCGGCTTCTCGGATGGCCTCAAAGACCTCGGCCAGCCGCGCGAGGATGCCGCTGGCGCGAAGGTGGCGGGCCTGATCGCGATGCATCGCCGCCCGTTCCATCAGCGCGCCGGCGCGGGCATGCAGAAGAAAGCCGAAACGACCCTGCCTAGCCAGTACCCGCACGATCTCGGCGACGGCGCCATGCGGCTCGGCGTATTCGAGCGCGAACTGACCGCAGACCGCATCGATGCTGTCGGCTTCGAAGGGCAGTTCTTCGATTCGGGTATGGGGGTGGAAATGGATCCCTGCGAGCAATTCACGGGCGGAAGCGACGCTTCGCAGCGGGTCGATCGCGGCCGCGTCCACGCCATGGATCTCGACGCTCAGTCCGCGCTCGGCGGCGAACTTCGCCGCCATCACGGCCAGCGAGCCGTTACCCGTTCCCAGATCGACGATCGTCGCCTCTTCGCCAAGACCGGCGAAGAAGGTGTGCCAGTGAGCTTCAAGGGCCTTCAGATGGCGGGGGTTGGAGACCGGTACGCAGGCATGCAGATGATCGTTCCGCCAATAGATGTCCCAAGCCCAGACCGACCTCTCGCCGGTGGTCGTCGAGCGGGCGGCGTCAGGCGAGTGCGGCTCGGTGGAACTCATCGCACGCGCTTGACCCGGATCGTGCGCCCCTTCACCTTCATCAGGAAACCGCCCAGCTTGCCCCGGCGCACGCGCGCCTTGGTGCCAGGGCGGATCGGCGGCAGGCCGGTGGCGACGATCTGTTTCCAGACCTGGCCGTTTTCCATCTCGAAGATCATTTCGCCATACGGGTTCTTGCGCACCCGGGCGATAACGAATTCGCGCGTGGCATCTTCGTGGCTGACGCTCGGCTTCGGGGGAAGGCCGAAATCATCCCCCTCGCCCGCCGTCTTTTCTTCGGTGGAAGCCGTTCCTCTCTTGCGCCGCGGCGTATCCTCTTGAGACTGGCGTGCGTGCCTGCCCTGCGAAGCCATTGCGCCCGTGCTGCCGGCATTCCTCGGCGACTTCGCGACCGCCATTCCACGTGCCCGAGCCAGGTTGTCGTAACAGGCAAGGCGTTCGCTCGGCGCTGCGATCCGCGCGCAGGCCGCGAGCTCAGGGTCCGCGGGGCCGGCCTTCGCCGGGGTGCAGCAGGCGAGGGCAAGCAGCACCACACTGCCCACCGATGGAAAAAACGCGGCAAGTTCCCTGCGTCCCTGCCCTGTGCGAACCCTTGTCCGCCTTTGCGCTTCGTCAGGCATTGCCTGCTCTCCCCGCGGGTTTATTGCCCAGTCTTCGATCGTCTTGTGGCGTTCGGGCGCGGCCGGGGTCAAGACCCTTCAGGCCGCGGACCGAAAAACCTTCGCTTCTTGGTGGTTCATCATTGCTTCTTTACCATCATGGCCGCTCCCTCGTCTGTCTGCGCCACCGATGGCATTTGCGCCACCAAACGGGCGAGAAGGCGGCGGGCATGGTGGTCCCAGTTGTATTCCTTTTCGATCAGCCGTCGGCCGCATTCGGCGATTTGCCGTCTGCGCCGTTCATCGGCTATCAGCCCGGCAAGCGCATTCCCCAGCGCCTTACGGTCCGCCGGCGGGATCAGCACCGCTGCCTCTCCATCATATCCCTCGGGCATCAGTTCGCGGATCGGCTCGGTAGCCGCCGCGACCACCGCCGCCCCGCTTGCCCAGTATTCGAACAGCTTCATCGGAGAGGCATAGTCGGCAATGTCCGGCACGACGGCGATATCGAAACGCGCGGTCCAGTTCGGCAGTTCGGCGTGGGGCACGCTCCCCGGCATCAGCACCGCCTTCGCGATGCCGAGGGCGGCCGCGCGCCGGCGCACGGCGGTGTGCTGCGGCCCTTCGCCGATCAGCAGCAGGCGGGACCGCCTT
>RFIU01000039.1 GCA_003695555.1 Alphaproteobacteria bacterium | reverse complement strand
GACAAGGCCGGCAAGAACCGTGAGAAGGCGAGTGTGGGGCTTTATGTCTATCCCTGTCTGATGGCCGCCGACATCCTTGCCTACAAGGCGACCCACGTACCGGTCGGCGAGGACCAGAAGCAGCATCTCGAGCTCGCCCGCGACATCGCCGCCAAGTTCAATCATGATTATGACGTCGAGATCTTTCCCATCGTCGAACCGGTGATCCAGGGGCCGGGCGCACGGGTGATGAGCCTGAAGGACGGCACGAAGAAGATGAGCAAGTCGGACCCTTCTGACCTCTCGCGCATCAATCTGACCGACGATCCCGACACCATCGCCAGGAAGATCCGCAAGGCGAGGACCGATCCGCTGCCGCTGCCTGCAAGCGTCGAGGAACTCGAAGACCGGCCAGAGGCGCGCAATCTGCTCGGCATCCATGCCGCGCTTTCCGACCGGCCGCTGGAATCCGTCGTCGCCGAGTTCGCCGGCAAGGGATTCGCGGAATTCAAGCAGGAACTGATCGCGCTGATGATCGACCGGCTCGGTCCCATCCATGCCGAGATGCGCCGTCTGATGGCCGATCCGGCCGAAATCGACCGGATTTTGGCACATGGTGCCGAGCGCGCCGCCGCGCTCGCCGCGCCGGTGATGGAAGAGGTCAAGCGCACCGTCGGCTTTCTCGTCTGAAGCCGGCCTGTGCCCTGCGCACTGCGTAACCCGCATTCATCTTGCAGCAAGCCGCATGAGGATACACATGTAGAGGCGGCTCAGGAGCGATCTTGCGGGGAGATGAGCGATGAGGATGATCACGCGACTGCTGATCGTGGGGCTTGCGGGCCTGCTGCTTGCGGCCTGCGCGCGCAATGTCGAAACTCAGGTGACGCGCTTCCATGAGGGCGCCCTGCCGCCCGGTCATCTGGTCCGCATCGTTCCTGCCGATCCGGCGAAGGAAGGGCCGGAGTTCCACACCTATGCCGACATGATCGGCGACACTCTCGCCAAGCTCGGCTATCGGGTCGCCGCCCCCGGTGAGAAGCCCGATCTTGAAGTGGTGGTCGATTACGGCGTCGATCAGGGCCGCACCGAGATCGAGACCCGGCCCGGCTATGCCTATCCCTATTACGGCTATTATCTCGGCTACTTCCACCCTTATCACTACGGCTATTTCTATCCCTATGATTTCGGCCCCTTCTTCGGGCCCGATATCGAGTCGCAGACCGTCTATACGCGACGGCTGGAAATGAAGATCCGCGACGTCAAATCCGGCAGGGTCGTCTTCGAGGGACGCGCCTTGAGCGAGGGCCCGACACGCGAGCTTTCGCTGATCATGCCCTATCTGGTCGAGGCGATGTTCCGCGACTTCCCCGGCGAGAACGGTGCTACCCGCCTGGTCGAGATCAAGACCAAGCAGGGCCGCGCCTATTAGGGAAGCTCGCGGCCATCGGGGAATGAGCCGTCCCTCGCCCACCGATCGGCGGGAATCGAATGCCGACGGCCCTTGCCAAGCAGGACGCGTCTTGCCACCATGGCGCCATGGCCATCGATACCGATCTGATGAGCGAACGGCCGCTCGGCCCGATCGAGGAACACCCGCGGTACTTCGTCGTGGTGGTGGACGGTTCGCCGGAATCGAAGCTTGCGATCCGCTTCGCATCGGGGCGCGCCGCACATGTCGAGGGCGGCCGCCTGATCCTTTTCCATGCGATCCCGCCCGGCGATTTTCAGAACTGGATGGCCGTCGCCGAGCGCATGCGCGAAGAAGCCCGCGAGGCGGCGGAAGACATGCTCGAGGAGGTCGCCGCGCGCGTCTATGCCTATTCCGGCGTGCGGCCCGAGATCGTCATCCGCGAAGGCGACCCGAAGGAGGCCTTGCTCGAATTCCTGAAGGAGCGCGAGGACATCTTCGCCCTGATTCTGGCGGCGAGCGCGGAAGGCGAGCCCGGCCCGCTGGTCGATTACTTCTCCGGTCCGCTGATCGCCCATCTGCCCTGTCCGCTGGTCATCATACCGGGTTCGCTGTCACCGGAACGGATCGACCGCATGGTCTGACCAGTCCTTCGCGAGCGGTCTTTCCTTTCCCTGCGGCACCCACGCTCTTGACCGCGTGCCGGCAAGACGCCAACTGATGGCTACGATCCTGCCCCCCGGCAGGCAGCGGCGAACCAGAAGAGGATCTGCGCGATGTTCATCGAAACCCGGCCGACCCCCAATCCGGCGACCGTCAAGTTTCTTCCCGGGCGCGCGGTCAGCCCTGAGGGGACCCTCGAATTCGCGGATCCGGACGCGGCCGCCGAAGCCTCGCCGCTGGCCGCCGCTCTGCTTGCAATCGAAGGGGTCGCGACTGTCTTTCTGGGCCGCGACTTCATTTCCGTCACCCGCAGCGGCGATGCCGACTGGGCTGCGCTCAAGCCCGAGGTGCTTTCCGTTCTGGTCGATCACTTCCTCGCCGATCGTCCGGTGCTGCTGGAAACGGCGAAAGCGCACGCATCAGACGCACAAGCGGACCAGGAGGGGACGGCGCAGGACAGCGAGACGGTACGCCAGATCAAGGCGGTGCTGGAAGAAAAGGTCCGCCCGGCGGTGGCGCGCGATGGCGGCGACATCGTCTTTCACTCCTATGAGGACGGTGTCGTCCATCTGCTCATGCAGGGCGCCTGTTCTGGCTGCCCGAGCGCGACCTTCACGCTCAAGCAGGGGATCGAGAATCTGCTGCGCTATTATGTTCCGGAAGTCCGCGAGGTCCGACCGGTCGAGCCATGAGGCCGGCGCGAAGGCGGCCGACGTCCATCCTTCTTCAGTCGAGCGGCCCGCCGGGCACATAAAAGAATCGCCCGAACCAGAACCAGCGCCCACCGCCGGCCGGCAGCGTGCAGTTGATCCGCTGGCGACCGGGCGGAAAGGGTGCCGGCAGACGCACCTCGACCCGGCGCTCTTCCTTCAGCAGGATCACCTCGGCCCGGCCCGTCGCACTCGCATAGCAGGCGACCTGCTGCCAACCGGCAACCGGACGGGTCAGCGAAAAGCCGAAGCGCGGCGGGTTGGCTTCCCGGCCGAGCACCGGGTCGCTCGGGCGTATTTTTGCGACCGGCAGGGCAAGCGCCTGTGAGACCAGCCGGAAGCGGGCGGGGTCGCCATAATGTTCGTTGAACGCGAAGCGCGGCAGGGCGAAGAGATCCTCGGCCGGCGAGGCAACCGAGGAGAACTGCGCCAGCGCCGCGACGAATCCGCGCTTTTTTGCCAGTTCGATCAGCGTCGGATCATATTCGCCATAGGGATAGGCGAAGACCTTCGGCACCGCACCGAATTCGGCACGCCAGCGTGCATCGGCGCGTTCCAGATCAGCCCGCGACGACTCGACCCCTTCTGCGATCATGTGAAGGTGTGCCGCGCCATGATGGCCCAGGGCGACGCCTTCGCGATGCAGCCGGCGGATGTCGTTCCAGTCCAGCAGCCGATGGCCGCCGCGGTCGGCCGCGTCGGTCGAAACGAACAGGGTGACCGGGAAACCCGCCTGTTTCAGCATCGGCCAGCCGACCTCGGCGAAGGATCGCCAAGCATCATCGACGGTAATCGCCACCGTGCGGTCCGGCAACGACTGCCGCGCACGCAGCGCCGCCACCACCGCGGTCAGCGGCAGGACATGGTATCCGCCTTCCTTCAGGATCCGCAGATGCTCGGCGAACTGATCGACACGGATATTGGTCACCGGCACGTCATCCTCGCCGAAGCGATGATAGATCAGGATCACCGCATGCGGTTCGAGTGCGGCCTGGGCCGCATCCTGGGCGGTGCCGGCAACCGGCGCCGAAAGAGGCGAAGCCGCCAGCAACAGCGTCAGGAACGCAAGCGCCCTCCAATTGCCAGCATGGATACCGAACGCTATAAGCGCAGGCAGAAATCGCCGCCGGAAATCGGCGCGCGGAAGCTCGGGCAAGGATGGGCGACGGGAGAACACCGGTGGGAACCCCTCTCGACGACGAGGCGCTGGATACGATCTTCCGCAAGGCGCGGTCCTACAACGCCTGGCAGGACCGGCCGGTCAGCGACGAAACGCTACACCAACTCTACGACCTGCTCAAATGGGGGCCGACCAGCGCCAACTGCAGCCCGGCGCGCTTCCTGTTCCTGAAATCGCCGCAGGCCAAGGAACGCCTGCGTCCCCACCTGATGAGCGGCAATGTGGAAAAGGCGATGAGCGCGCCGGTGGTCGCGATCATCGGCTATGATACCCGTTTCTACGAACATCTGCCCGAGCTCTTCCCCCATCAGCCGGAGGCGATGAACTGGTTTACCGGTGATCCGCGGGTGACCTTCGAGACGGCCTTCCGCAATTCGACGCTGCAAGGCGCCTATCTGATGATTGCGGCACGCGCGCTCGGCCTCGACTGCGGACCGATGAGCGGCTTCGACCAGGAAGGCGTCGATCGCACCTTCTTTCCGGATGGCCGCATCCGGTCGAATTTCCTCTGCTGCCTCGGATACGGCAGTAAGGAAAAGCTGTTCGAGCGTCTGCCGCGCCTGCCCTTCACGCAAGCCTGCCGGATCCTCTAGAAGGTGTCGCGCGATACCGGCATCGGGAAGGAACCGCGCTTGCTGCTCGCCATCGACGCAACGGGACCCTGGCTTGCGCTTGGCCTTTATGACGATGAAGGTGCGCCGCGCGCACCCTGCCGTCGGCTCGTCGAACGTCCCCGCGGACAGGCGGAAATCCTCTTCGATGAACTTGCCGGCCTGCTCCATGAAGCCGGGGCCGGTCTGTCGCGGATCCGCCGCATTGCGGCGGCGCGCGGGCCGGGCAGCTTTACCGGCATCCGGGTGACACTGGCCGCCGCCCAAGGGCTGGCACTGGCGCTGGAACGGCCGCTGGTCGGCATCGATACGCTCGAAGCGATGGCCGAGGCGGTGCGCGATCGTTCATCGGATATGCCATTGCCCGAGACATTCGCCGTCGCCGTCGGGATGGGGCGGGGGCGGCTGGTCGCACATCGCTTCCGATCCCTTGGAGGCGATGATTCCCCCCTTCGCGAGGGCGAACCCCTGTGGCTGACCGCCGATGATACGGGCAGCCGGGCCGTCGGCGGTATCCCGCTTGCCGTTCCCGCGGAGCTCGAAGGCCCGGTGGTCGAAGCCGCCCGCTGGCGGATCGCGCTTGCCGACCGCCTTGACGCGCTCGCCCGTCTTGGCGCCGGGCGGGCACCGGCAAAGGCTCCGGCACGGCCTCTCTATCTGAAGCGGCCACACATCGGACCGGCGGGCGGATGAATAAGCGTTCCAGTGCGGACGACGCCTCGGCCAGACTGCGCCTGCAGACCGCCGGCCCCGGATCCGCGCAACTCATCGCCGGTCTGGCACGGCGCATTCATGGGGAAAGCGACGACAATCTGCTTTCGGCCGAAGGCTGGCGCCGGCTGCTCGCCTCTCCTGCGATCCACGCCTTCCTTCTGTGGAGCGGGAATGAAGAGGCGGCAAGGAAAACGAAGGAAAAGACCGGCAGCAAGCGTGAAAAGGACTCCCCGATCGGCTTCTTCATCCTCCAGATATCCGGCGAGGACGCCGAGATTCTCGACCTCGGTCTCATCCCGCAGGTACGAGGTGCAGGACTGGGCAATGAGCTGATGAGCGGGATTGAGACAATTTGTCGCGCATGGAATG
>RFIU01000038.1 GCA_003695555.1 Alphaproteobacteria bacterium | reverse complement strand
TTGCTATGTTGGCCAGGAGGTCACCACCCGCACGCATCGGCGCGGCAGGGTCAAAAAGCGGTTGGCGACGATCGCCTACGACGGCCCGCCCCCCACCGCCGGCGAGGCGATCGTAGCCGATGCCACCCCGCAGGAAAAAGCCGGGACGATCCGCATCGGCGAAGTCGCGGTGCCGGGCGAAGACGGCCTCGGCCTCGCCCTGGTCCGGCTGGCCGAAGCCGAGCGCATTCATCACGGTGCGAATATCCGACTTGCCGAAGACGGCCGACCGGTGCGCCTTGTTGCAGCATCCGATCGCGCTGAGGGAGGAAAGGGAGAGAGGGCATGACGCGAAGGAAACGTCTGGAACGGCTGCACCGCCGCCATGCGGCGGAGAACAAGCCCGACTATCGGCTGCTGATCGTCATCGCGACGGCACTCGTCGTCCTGTTCGCCGTCTATCTTGCCGCCTCCTGAAGGAAGGTGGTGCGTTTCATTCTGCGCCTTGCAAGTGGGCCATGAGGTCGCGCAGGAAGCGCTCGTGCATGCGAGCGGGTGTCAGACCGCTCATCCGCGCCAGGGTATCGCGCGCCGCCGCTTCGAAGAGCAGCGCGCCGATCGCCATTACCAGCTCGGACAAGGCGGCCGGCTTATCGCTCTTCGCCCCGACCTGACGCCAGACCTCGAAAGCAGGCCATAGCGGCATCATCGCCTGGCGGAAAGATGCATTATCTTCGGCCGCCTTCTCCCGGCGCCGAGCTTCGTCCTCTTCCACCAGTGCGGAGCTCGGCGCAGCGAGCATGGCCTGAAGGGCAAGGCGGGCGGCCGCAGGGTCTTCATCCGCCCATCGTGCCAGGCGCGCCAGCAGATCCACATGGTCGCGCGTGCCCTTGAGACGTCGGGCAAGATCCTCTCCAACGCCTCGCAGCACCGCTTCGACCAGCGCCTGCCGGGATCCGGCATGGTGCAGCAGGCTCGCCGGGGTGATGCCGACCTCGCCCGCCAGGGCTCGCAGGCCGACCGCTGCGATGCCCTGTTTGGCGAAGGCGCGTCTGGCCACCGCCAGAATGCTCTCACGCGTATCGCGCCCGCCCTTTTTCGGTCGTCCCGGCCGCCGGGCGGCACCTGTTTTTCTGTTGCGGCTCATCTTCACCCTGCATCGCCAGCATCGTGGAAGAAATCTTGTAACGCTGCCGGCAAGCAAAGACCAGCTGCGCCGGTGCCGTGAAGAGATCAGGGGAGGAAGCGGGTCGGACGTTCAGCGACCGACAGCGGCGGGAAAGAATCACGTGCGGGTGTTCGAGCAGGAGATGGTCGGAGCGGCGGGATTTGAACCCACGACCCCCACACCCCCAGTGTGGTGCGCTACCAGGCTGCGCTACGCTCCGCCACGTACCCTCGCCCGATTGCCCAAGCGGGCACTGAAGGGCATGGGGGGGAAACCCTCGGCCGGACAAGGCGGGCTCTGTATAACGAGGCATCGCGGCTTGTGCAATGCCTCCGGCATCTCCTCTCCGCCCTCCTCGAAACGTCAAGCCCGGCGAATGCGGGCCAAGAGGGAATCGGCTTCTGGAAACTGGCACCAGGGGGAGAAGATGGCGGGAGTGACGGGACTCGAACCCGCGGCCTCTGGCGTGACAGGCCAGCGCTCTAACCAACTGAGCTACACCCCCGAAGGGTCCGCCCGGCGACGCCGAGCTTGCGGAGGCGGTGAATAATCAAGGGCCGACCGGCTGTCAATCTCCTTTTTGCCGGCTGGACGTCATCTCTGCTCGCCTGTCCTATCTCTTCTGCTGCTTGAGGATCCCATCTGATGCATCCCGGCACGTCATGGCGGGCTGTCCTGCTCGCTCCCAGCCCGGCAATCCTCGATGCTCCTGCAACGTTCAATTGCATTCACACCACAATCTTTGCTATATTTCTTTCTTCTTTGGTCATCATCGCGTATTCACAAGTTCAACAACAGCGAACATGCTTGGAAGATCTTCTGCGCTTCGTATCAGGGAGGTCCTAATCGTAGACACATCTGATAATCGTGAGAACGGAAAGTGATTGAGGGATACGATCGGCACCTTCGTTCTGCCGCGGTCAAGCGCACCCCCCGAAAGGGTTCGCCCATTCTGTTCGCCACTTCTCGCACCCCCCCTGAAGATCGGAGCCCGGATGATTTCCTGACGGACGGGCGTAGGCAACGCCTTTGGCGCTTCCGTCTGCGGGTGATGCCATTCCTGCGAAGATTGTCTTTGCCCGCGCTTGCCCTGCTGCTGGCAGTGTTCTCGGCGGTCGAAATCCTGCTCGCCGGATTGCGTCAGTTCACTGCCTCTACGATCAATCTTCCCCACTGGCTGGAAATCGCGGAAACCACCAGCGCCCTAGCGGTCGTAGCAATTTCCGTCGTCCTGTTTCTGTTCGTCCGCTCCAAGAGCGACGAGCAGCGCATCCTGATGCGGGGCGAACAGTCGCGTCAGAAGTTTCTTACCGACTTTTCCCGCCAGATCCGTTCCATCCTTCGCTCGGCGGCGGACCCCGAGGCCGAACTGCAGGAGATGGCCCCCTTCCTGGTCAAGGGGATGACCCGCCTGCTGGATGTCGAACGCTGCGGGGTCTGGCTGTTCGACAAGCAAAGCGCCCATCTCAACGAGCTGGGCACCTTCATCCGCTCCAGTGGCCGGATGGAAAGCGGAGGACGTCTGGAGCGGTCCCGCTATCCTGCCTATTTCGAGGCACTCGATTCGGGCCGGGCGCTCGTCGCAGGAGACGCCAGGACCCATCCCGCCACCCGTGATTTCGATCACGACTATCTTGCTCCCTTGAACATCGGGGCGATGCTCGATGCGCCACTTTTTCGCAGCGGGCGGCTGATCGGCGCCATATGCGCCGAACATGTCGGGGGGCGTCGCGAATGGAAAGATGCGGAAATCTCCTTTCTCGCCTCGGTCGCGGAAATCTTCACGCTCGGGCTCGAGGCCGCTGAGACGATCCGCATCCGCCGTCAAGCCGAAATCATGCGGGAGCGAGCCGAATACGCCGACCGGGCGAAGTCCCGCTTCATTGCCAGCATGAGTCACGAGCTTCGCACACCGCTGAACGCCGTCCTCGGCTTCACCTCGTCCCTGCTGGCGGAACCCGAACGGCTTGACGATCGGACCCGGGAATATCTCACCTACATCCATCAGGGAGGCGCCGACCTGCTGGAGATCATCGACGAAATCCTTGACCTGGCGCGAATTGAACGCGGCAAGCTGGAAGCCGAACCGGTGCCGATTGCCCCCGACTGGCTGATCGAACGGGCGGTGCGCAGCGTCACCCCGAAAGCCCAGAAGGCCGAAGTGAGCATCGAAATCGTCAAGGATGACATGCTCGATTGTGCCTTACAGGAAGATAACCATGGCACGCACGATTCGCATGACGTCACGCCAGAAGTGAGGACAAGAGAAATACGGTCACCGCGCGAAGCCGAAGCGGTACCGCCTGAAATCCACGCCGACCCGAAGCTTGCCCGCCAGGCGCTCGTCAATGTTCTGGTCAATGCCGTCAAGGCCACGCCGCCGGGCGGGCGGGTCCGCATCGGCGGACATCGACTTGGTGAGAAATACGAAATTCTGGTGATCGATCACGGTGCCGGGATGAGCGCCGAAGAACTGAAGGATGCACTCGAACCCTTCAACCAGCTCGATCGCGATCCCTATGTGCACAGTGGCGGCGGCCTCGGTCTCGGATTGCCGCTGACCCGGGCCTTCATGGAGGCGCAGGGGGGCGAACTCGTCCTCGAAAGCGAACCCGGCCGGGGGACATGCGCCCGGCTGCGCTTTCCGCTTGCCGAATGAACGGCAGCGCACCCGCGTTCCGATCAATCTTCCAAGTCAAGTCATGTGACGCCCTGTTCCGGCGGGACGCGTCGGGATCGAACTTGGCGGCTGCGCCCATCGCGGCCTAATGTGGAACGAAGGACATACCTAACGGACCAGCAAGGAGAAGAGCGACTCAATGACCGTCACCCCCCGCCGCCCCCCGGCCAACGTCCGTGCAGCGGATGACGGGGATGAAATCCTCGATGTCGCGGTGATCGGCAGCGGCTTCGGTGGCATCGCCATGGGCCGGGCGCTGAAGCGGATGGGATACCGCTTCGCGATTCTCGAGGCCGCCGACGCACCCGGCGGCACCTGGCGCGACAATCGCTATCCGGGTGCCGCCTGCGACGTCCCGAGCCACCTCTACTGCTTCTCCTTCCTGGCCAATCCCGACTGGAGCCGGAAATACTCCCCTCAGGTCGAGATTGAACGCTATCTCGTCGATTCGCTCGCCCGGCTCGGGCTCGATTCTCATCTCAGTCTAGGTGCGCGTGTCACGTGTGCGATCTTTGATGAAGATGACGCCATCTGGTCGCTCGACATCGCCGGAGGGCGTCGTCTTCGCGCGCGCCACGTCGTCGCCGCCTGTGGTCAGCTTCGCAATCCGAAACTGCCCGATATCGAAGGACGGGACAGCTTCGCCGGCACCGCCTTCCATTCGTCCCGCTGGCCGAAGGATCTTTCTCTCGACGGCCGCCGTGTCGGCGTCATCGGTTCGGGCGCGACGGCGATTCAGATCGTCCCCGCGGTCGCTGGGCAAGCGGCGCACGTTACCATGTTTCAGCGCACACCGAACTGGATCATCGCCCGCAAGGACCATGCCTATGGCCCCTTCGCGCGATGGGCGTTCGCTCACATGCCGGGCTGGCAGAAGCTCTACCGTGCCTGGATCTACTGGAACTTCGAGGTGCGCTGGCCGACCTTCGCGAAGAACAGCCGGCTGCGCCCGCTGCTCGAACGTCAGGCGCTGCGCTTCATGCGCGAGCAGCTCGCCGAACGGCCCGATCTGTGGGACAGGCTCACCCCGGACTACCCGATGGGCTGCAAGCGGATCCTGATCTCCGACGACTTCTATCCGGCGCTCGCGCGCGACGATGTCACGCTCGAAACCCGCCGCATCGCCCGTATCGAACCCGAAGGCGTACGCTTGGCCGACGACACGCTGGTGCCGCTCGACATCCTCGTCTACGCGACCGGCTTCCGGGCGGCGGATTTCGTCGCCCCGATGGAGGTACTCGGACGCGATGGCCGGCGCCTTGCAGAGGTCTGGGGCGATGCCCCCTTTGCCCTCAACGGCGTTGCGGTGCCCGGATTTCCAAACTTCTTCCTGCTCTATGGGCCCAACACCAATCTCGGCCACAATTCGATCATCTTCATGATCGAGTGCCAGGCCAATTACATCGTCC
>RFIU01000037.1 GCA_003695555.1 Alphaproteobacteria bacterium | reverse complement strand
CATCCTCCCTTTCCATCCCGTTTGCCGTTCGGCCCCAAGAGGTAGCGATACCGCGCGTTCCTGTAAACACGAACGATGTGAAAAGGACGGAGAAAAGGGAGACAGAAAGGGGGACAGAAAAGGCGACGGCGCCGGAAGGCTTCCCGACGCCGCCATTCTTTATCACCCGAAGGAGATGGGCGCTTTCATCCAAAGAAAGACCGGCGCCTTCCTTCTTCCCTGCTTGGCCGCCAGCTCAGAAGCGAACCCTGCCCTGCAGGAACCAGGTGCGACCGAACAGATCGAAGCCGGACGAAGTCACCGCATTGTTGCGGTTCGGCCCTTCGCTGTCGTCGATCAGGGGCGGCTTGGTATCCGTCAGATTCCGCACACCGAAGGTCAGCGCGAAGCGGTCGAAATTGACCGACACCGAAGCGTCGTTATAGAGGCGACGATCAGCCACCGCGTCATCATGAGTCGGGATCGTCGTATTGAACTCGGGATTGACGCGCAGCGGCTCTTCCGGATCGATCACGTCCTCGGGAAATGCCGTCCGGCCGATATAGCGGGCCTGCCACAGGAACTGATAGCGCTTCCATTCAACATTCAGGGTGGAACGGGCCTGCCACTTGGGATTCCCGATGCGCCCGGCATTGTCCACGATCGGTGAGTCGGCAAAGATCTGGCGCTTGCGATCGAACTGATAGCTCACCCCTCCCGACCAGGAAAGATCCAGGGGATTGTCGCCGATCTCGGCCACCGTAGCGCGCAGACGAGTCACGAGATCAAGGCCGCGCGCCGTTTCACGACCGATGTTGATGAAGGATGCATCGATCAGATTGATGATGTTCGAGGCCGGGTTGCTCGTATCGTTCGGTCGCGTGATGCGATCACAGAACGGGCTTGCAAGATTCGGCGCATCGTTGAAGCAGCGGAAGGCGATGGTTCCCGGATCCAGCTCTTCGACCGTGTTCTTGATCGTGATCGAATAATAGGTGATCGCGGCATTGAAGTCGAAGTTGCTGAACCACGGCTGATTGAACTGCATCGTCGCCGTGTAGGAGGTCGATGTTTCCGCCTTCAGGTCCGTCGTGCCGCCGACCTTCACGGGAATGGTCGTCACGCCGGCCTGCCCCAGCACATTCACATCCGCCCCCGAAAGGGTGCAGTTGTCAATGACGAGCTGGGTCTTCGGGTCATTCGGATCCAACGCCTGAATATTGCGCGCCAGGCAGGGATCGACGGTGCCCGACACGCCACCTCCCTGGTCGGCCAGGAACTGTTCGCGCAGGTTTGGTGCACGGAATGACGTGTTCACGCCACCGAAGAAGGTCAGATAGTCGACCGGCCGATACAGACCACCCACCCGATAGGTGACCTCGCTGCCGAAATTCTGCTCCTCGGTGAATCGAACCGCGCCATCCAGCTGGAACAGCTCCACCCAGGGCCGATCGGCGACGAGAGGCAGGGTGACTTCCCCATAGATGTCGTAGATCCAGCGGCTGCCGACGGTATCGCCCTCTTGAAGCGGATTTTCAGCAGCATTCAACGCCTTCACGCCTACGATATCGTTCTGGGAGTTGATCGTATCCTTGCGCCACTCGAAACCGAAGGCGGTCCCGGCCGTGTGTCCCCACGGGATGTCGAAGAGATCGCCGGTAAAGAACACCGCCCCGTCGTATTGCTGGGTCACCGTCCGGTTGGTACGCGTGCCGAGCAGGAAGTCGCGCTCGGCATCGGTCGCGAACCGCCCTTCACCATCCTGAAAGATGGAGGGAGCGAAAAGGTTGACTGGCACGCATTCCTGGGGCGTCAGGAAGCCGTTCGCGTTCTCCTTGAGGGGAATGCCGCAGATCGGATTGCCATCAGCGTCAAGACGCAGAGTCTGCAGAGCGAGCGTCAGGTTCGGCTCGAACAGAATGGTCTGCGACTGGAAGCCCGTACCGCGATCATAGGTAAAATAGGCGTCGTAGGTCCAGTTCTTCTCCTCTAACCATCCGCCCGGAAGATCCCCCTTGAAGCCGATCACGGAACGGAACTGCTGAAGGTTAACGTTGAAGTTCTGGGGAATGTCGGACAGCGTAAGAATCGGAGCGACCGACACCGGGAAAGGATTGAGCGGATTGTCCACCAGCACCGGATTGCCATCGGCATCGACGATGATGTTGCCATTGGCGTCTTCCTGAGGAATCCGGCCTGGCACGTCGGGGAAGATCTGCTCGATCGCACCACGGATCAGGTTCTTCCGGTTGAAATAATAGGACTCGAAATAGAGCTCCTCATTGTGATCGCCCCAGTCAGGATCGTAGTGACCGTTCATGACGATCGAGAACCGCTCGGTCGGCCGCACCAGGTCGGCCCCCCGACGTTCATCCTGATCGTTGTAGAAGTCGTTGAACGGAAAGCGGTTGAGGGCGCGATTGATGGAGTCATTGGGGAAGTCGGCGACCTGCGGATCGCTCGGCTGCGGCAATCTGAAGGCGGTGGACCAGTTCGGAATGCCGATGTCCGATTCCCCCGGCGTGTAATAGAAGAACAGAGCATCCGAGAAACTCAATCCGTCCGGCCCCGTCTCGCCGGGAATTACGGTTCCGGGTTCGGCACCGGGAACGAAATCATTGCCGATCACCACGATATTGTCGAAGAATCCCGAACGACAGGGGTCAAACCGGGTCTTGCCGTCCTCGCTGACCTCGATATCACGAAGGCAACGGCTGAACTTCCGCTGCCCGGTCGAGATCCGCTCGCGCTTGAAGTACTCGAAACCGATGGTGATGTTTCCTCGATCGCTGCCGATGCCGGTAACGATGGAGGTTTCGAACGTATTTCCTCCACCATGCTCGGTCAGCTGGGCCAGACCGTTGACATCAACACCTTCGAAGTCGTGCCTGGTGATGATGTTGACGACACCGGCCACCGCATCGGCACCATAGACCGTGGACAGGCCGCCGGTCAGAATTTCCACCCGCTCGATCATCGCCAGCGGGATCAGATTGATATCCGGCTGTGCCGGCGCCCCGCGCACACCGGCCGCACCCAGCCGCTTGCCATTCATCAGAACCAGCGTCCGCTCCGGGCCGAGGCCGCGCAGATCAATGTTCGAAGAACCGTTTCCGCCTGTGGGGGGCGCTTCGGTGGCATTCGCATTGCCGGCATTCGTGTTGATCGTGTTGTCGATCTGGGTGCCATTGGTCAGCGTGGAACGCTGGACCAGGTCGGTCAGCGTACTGACGCCCAGCTTCATCTCCTGGGTGGTGTCGAGAACCTGCAAAGGGGTCGTGCTGCTGAAAGCATCACGCTTGATTCGAGAGCCTGTGACAACGATCTGCTCGAGCTCCTCCTTGTCCTTTTTCGCCTGATCGTCATCACTTTGCGCCTGTTGCGCCTGGGCCTAGGCGGCGGTCAAGCCGAGCAAAGCTGCTGAAGCGGTACCGAGCAGTGCCGCGAACAGATGTCGGCGCAAGGTTATTGGATGATCCATGGTGCTTCCTCCCTGAAGCGTTGGGCGGCCCATCCCCCCCATGGAGATGGGCTCTTCTCCTCGGCTCCCTCATCGGCACGTCAGAAGCCGGGTTCCAGAAGCCGGATGGGTCAGAGGGAAAGGCGGCTGGCCACCCCATGCCCCTGCCAGCTCCCGGAAAACACGGGATCATACCGGTAAAATCTTGTAAAGGTCTGTTGCGGTGGAAAAATATGACTTTCTTTATTCATGTGGCACATCCGCCACAGCGGAGAGCAAGAGGGCGAAGAGCTTTTGCGGCGCACAAATTCCGACTTGACGGTGGAACGCGGCATGTCATATCCTTGCGCACATGAGCAGCATTCGCACCTTTTATTTCGGTCGGTTCTATTTCTTCCGCCCCGCCGGCGGGAGGGATCGGCCGTCGTCCGCGAGCATGCTCTAGACCATAAAGGACAGACGGATCGAAACGCCCCCCGCCGCATCCCCGGCGGGGTTTTTCGTGCTGGGAGCGGTCAAGGACAGGACAGGCAGACGGGCGATGACCGCCCAAGGCAACAGGTGAAGAGGAAGGAGCCGGAAAGATGAGCGCGCGAACCCGCGGTACCGCAGCAGATGCGGAAACTGACGAGAAAGCACCGAACGACAGCCTGCGGACAGCCGGCAGCGATGACCCCCTTGCCGGGCTGCGACAGGAAATCGCATCGCTCGATCGTGACATGCTGGAGCGACTGGCTGCGCGTCGCCGGCTGGTTCGCCGGATTGCCGAAGAAAAGGCGCGACGCAATCTTCCTGTTCGTGCGCCGGCGGTAGAGGTCGCCGGCCTTCTCAATCTGCTCGAAGAAGGCGCTCGCCGTGGCCTCGACCATGAATTCGTCCAGCGCCTGTTCCAGACGGTGATCGAGGATTCGGTCCTGCTACAGCAGGCAACCCTGACCCGTCTTGGTCACCGCGCCCGGGATGCCGTACGCGTCGCCTGTCTTGGCGCCAAGGGCTCCTACAGCCAGCAGGCGGCGGGACGCTTCTTCGAACGCCGTGGCGAGAAATATCGTCCGCTCGACTGCCGAAGCTTTTCCGATGCGGTGCGAATGACCGAGCGCGGCGAGGCCGATTTTGCGGTTCTGCCGATCGAGAACACCACCTCAGGCAGCATCAATGAGGTCTATGACCTGTTGCAGCATACCTCGCTCAATATCGTCGGCGAGATCCGCCACCGCATCGAGCATCAGCTGCTCGCCCTTGCCGAAGGTTTGACCCCGGCGGCGATCCGCACGCTTTACGTCCACCCCCAGGTATATGCCCAGTGCAGCCACTATCTCGCCGAACTCGAGGCCGCCGATGTCGTCTACTGCACCAGCACGACGCAGGCGATGGAGCGCCTCGTCGAATCCGGCGACGAGACGGCGGCGGCGATCGGCAGTGCGGAAGGCGGCATGCTCTATGGCCTGCACGTGATTGCTTCCGATCTCGCCAATCAGAAGGAAAACCACACCCGCTTCATCGTCGCCGCTCGTACGCCGGCGGAGGTGCCCGAAGGCGTGGCGGCAAAGACGACGCTGATCCTGACCGTCGATCAGAAACCGGGCGCGCTGGTCGATGCGCTGACCGTCTTTCGCGATCATGCGATCAACATGCTGAAGCTGGAATCGCGTCCGCTCGCCGGCAATCCTTTCGAAGAGCTGTTCTATATCGACATTCTCGGCAATGCCCGCGACGCCGATGTCACCGCCGCGCTGGACGAGCTGGCCGCGCGCGCACGTTTTCTGAAGGTTCTCGGCTGCTATCCGACCGACGAGGTGGTGCCGGTCGCCCTGCCCGTGCCGGCTTCCGGCAGACGGACGGAAAGCGAGCATGTGAAGGAAGGTGAGGCGGCGGCAGAAAGCATGCGTCCCGCTCCCCCGACCACCGGCACGAGTACGGCGAAGAAGGCGCCGGAGGCGAAGGAGGCGGGCGCACCGGCGCCGAAAAGCTGGCGCCTGGCAAGCCGCGTGACGCGCGCCGAGGCGACCCTCGTTACGCTCGGTCGGGCGCGCATCGGCGAGGGCTTCTTCGTCATCGCCGGTCCCTGTTCGGTGGAATCGGAAGAACAGGTGATGACCGCCGCCGGCTATGTCCGCGAACACGGCGCCGGGGCGCTGCGCGGCGGCTGTTTCAAGCCACGCACCAGCCCCTACAGCTTCCAGGGTCTGGGATTCGAGGGCCTTGCCCTGCTGAAGCGGGCGGGACGACGCTTCGGCCTGCCGATCGTCACCGAGGTGCTCGCCCCCGAAGACGTCGAAGGGGTCGCCGAACACGCCGACATGTTGCAGATCGGCGCGCGCAACATGCAGAACTTCCCGCTCCTCAAGGCGGTCGGCCGCACCCATCGACCGGTGCTCCTGAAGCGCGGCATGATGGCCTCGATCGACGAGCTGCTGCAGGCGGCCGAATACATCCTGCGCGAAGGCAACCGGCAGGTGGTTCTGTGCGAACGCGGCATCCGCACCTTCGAAAGCGCAACCCGCAACACCCTCGACCTGTCGGCGGTACCGCTCCTCAAGCAGCTCACCCATCTTCCGGTGATCGTTGATCCGAGCCATGCGGTGGGTCGGCGCGATCTCGTCATCCCGATGGCCCGCGCGGCGCGCGCCGTCGGCGCTGACGGCATTATCGTAGAGACGCACCCGAAGCCCGAAGAAGCGCTTTCCGACGGCCCGCAGGCGCTCACCCCGAACATGTTCGCCGAACTGATGGCCGAGCTCCGGCCGGCAGACGGTCGTTAGGACGTGAGGGGGCGCGACGCGTTCGGGCGTCCGCCCCGTTCACCTCACGCGCCGCAGGACTCGCGCACGATCAGCTCGGTCGAGAGCAGTTCCGAACCCACCTGTTCGCCGGCAAGCAGCCGCAGCAGCTTGCGCAGCAGCAGACGGCCGGCGCGGCGCACATCCTGGCGGATGGTGGTCAGCGCCGGGCTGGCATAGCCGGCCATGCGGATATCGTCATAGCCGACCACCGAAACGTCTTCCGGCACCCGTACGCCGCGGCGCACCAAGCCGCGAATGACGCCGAGCGCGATCAGGTCGCAGGCGGCGAAGACGGCATCGACGCCATGGCCGCCCTCGACCAGAGTTTCGGCCACCTCCATGCCCGATTCGAGGTCGAAATGGGCCGGACGCAGCATCTCCGGCTCGAAAGGCACGCCGGCGTCTTCCAGCGCCTGTCGATAGCCCTGAAAGCGCAGCGCAACTTCCGGCGCCTCCGTATCGCCGACGAAGGCGATGCGCCGACGTCCGAGGCGCAGCAGATGGGCGGTCGCCCGCTCGCCTCCCTTGAGATTGTCGGTGCCGACGGAGACATATTTCTGATTGGGAAGCTGGGCACCCCAGACAACGAAGGGAGCACCTCGCTCGGCGAGCACATTGAGATGCTCGTGGATCGTCGATTGCCCCAGAAAGATGAGGCCGTCGGTACGCCGATTGTCGAGCAGCGAGAGGGTGCCAGCAAGATCGCTCGGCATGATGTGCGAGATCAGCAGGTCACAGTCATGCTCGATCGCCGGATCAGCGAGGCCACCGAGCAGATCAAGCAGGAAGGGATCCGATACCCGGACGTCGCGCCCCTGCGGCGGGGGAATGACGATCGAGATCGTGCGCCCTTCCCCTTCGCTTGCATGACGCGGGCGTACCCGCCCCTCGTAACGATGGATCTTAGCCAGCTGGAGAATGCGCCGACGGGTCCGTTCGCTGACCAGCGGACTGTCGTTCAATGCCCGAGAGACGGTCGAAATCGAGACGCCTGCAAGTTTTGCAAGGTCTTCCAGCCGATAGAGACGGCGTCCCGTCGTCGTGGGAGACGACCGGCCGTTACCATCATCCGATGAGGGGTTGCGGCCCTCTTCAGGCAGCACGCCGCCGTTTTCCCGCCATTCCTCTCGATCCGTCATCAACCACCTCTTTGCATCCCGCCCCCTGATCGCAATCTAGGCGGCGGCTCGCCGATTTGCAAACTTTGCAGGAAGATTGCGGTTGCCCCGGGTCATCGCGAAGCACCATCGCCAGACCCATGCTCCAGGCACCAGCCGGCCAGCCGGATGATGCCGGGGAAAGTGCCCGACATCAGGGCGGGCACCGCTCTGGCTTTACGCGTCCACCCCATGTTCGGCCGGGCGCGACATGCGCTTGACAAGCCGGGGACGAGAGACTAGCTAACGGGCCGCCGGACAGCACCCGGCCCCGCCCGTAATGCCCAGGTGGCGGAATTGGTAGACGCGCTGGCTTCAGGTGCCAGTGGCCGTATGGCCGTGGAGGTTCGAGTCCTCTCCTGGGCACCACCTCACCTTCCGAAGAAATCCGCAGAAATCCAATAAATCCCATTTGCGATATTGGGTTGCCTCTCCCCCATCGTCCGGGGCGTTCCCGTCATGCTTGCCGATACCCGGATAATTGGAGGCAACTGTCGCAGGCAACTCTTGGAAGAAACTTCCGCCCGCCGGCCGCTCCGGACGCAGGCACGGATGCCCCTGACGGATACCGCCATGAGTAACGTACATATCCATAGGACGAGCAAGGTCTGCCCCCCCCCAAGATCGGATGCATTTCCCGCCTTGCGCGAAGGAACTGCGCCTCAGGCAGTTGAAGCGCTCCAGAAGAAATGCAGGAGACGGATCCCACTTGGGATCTGCCCCCATACCCTTGCGAGCAAGGGGTCAACCACTCACTAAATTGCCGTCCATCGCCTCTTGCCCGTCTTCGTCATGAATTCGTCACGAAGTTGCCGGAGCCTGTCCCCCTGCGGGAGGACGAGGCATCATAAGGCAGAAAGGGGTTTATTCCATCATGATCAGCACAATGGAGGGGCCGGTCGCATGACCGTCCTGGTAACCGGCGGGTCGGGTTTCGTCGGCTCTGCTGTGGTGCGTCGTCTTCTGGCGGAGGACGCATCGGTGCGCGTGCTCGTCCGCACCAGCAGCCCGAAGCAGAATCTCGCCTCTCTTCCGGTCGAGATCGTCGTCGGCGATCTCCTGGACCGGGCCTCGCTCACGGCCGCCCTGCGTGGCATCCGGGAACTCTATCACGTCGCTGCCGACTATCGGCTCTGGGCGCGTGATCCGCGTGTGCTTCATGCCGTCAATGTCGAAGGCACCCGCACGCTGCTGACCCTGGCGGGAGACGCCGGCGTAGAACGGATCGTTCATACGAGCTCAGTGGCGACCCTCGGCCTCGACCCGGATGGCAGGCCGGCCGACGAGCAGACGCCGGTCACGCTGGCCGACATGATCGGCCCCTACAAGCGGTCGAAGTTCCTCGCCGAGCAGGCGGCCCGCGAGCTCGCGGCCGAGGGGCTGCCGGTGGTCATCGTCAATCCCTCGACCCCGGTCGGCCCGCGCGACATCCGGCCGACACCGACCGGAGAAGTCATCCGCAAGGCGGCGACAGGGCGGATTCCCGCCTATGTCGATACCGGGCTCAACATCGTCCATGTCGATGATGTCGCCGAGGGTCATCTGCTCGCCTGCCGTCATGGGCGTCCCGGCGAGCGCTACAT
>RFIU01000036.1 GCA_003695555.1 Alphaproteobacteria bacterium | reverse complement strand
TCGGGGGATTCTCGCGCCAGTCTGCGGCGAGCCGCTCGAGCAACATTACCCGACGGCGCGCCGGGGACAGCAGGCAGCGTTCCCTGACCCCTTTCATCCAGTGGTCGCGAACAATCTTCAGGAATTCTAGGGTGTCGCGCCAGTGGTCGGCGAACTCCTCCGGCACGAGATCATCGAGACGGTCGGGATCGCAGCGCGCAAGATCCATCGCATCCTGCCAGCGCGCCAAGGCTTCGGCGAGCTTGAGCAGATGCGCCGCGCCGATCCCTCGGCCACCTTGCGGGCGAAGGAAGGAGCCGACCAGCGGCATCAGTTCGAGCAGACGGGCGATATCGTCGATCGCCGGCGCGATCTCGAAAACGTCGTTCGCCTTCGCGATACGGCCAGAGAGAGTTTCTTCCTCGATCTCGCCGATCGGCTCGATCCGCGGCAACAGCAGCGGCCGGCCGGCCGAGCAGCGCGCGAAGGCGGCTTCCAGCGCCCGGACGCTGCGCCGGTTGGGCAGCAGAATGCGGGTATCGGCCAGCGCGAAATCATCACCGGCATGTCGCGCGAGCAGCGATGATGCCAGGGCATCGACGAACGAGACGCCTGCCGGGATCGTGAAGACTCGGGCCGCGGCATGCCCGTCCATGGCCGGTGCGGCTTCGTTCATCGGGCGTTCTCCATCTCTCCCCGGGGATGTGTGCGTTGCGTCGCTTCCAGCCCGAGCGCGCGTTCGGCCTCGACCAGTGCCTGCGGGGTGCCGAGATGGGCCCAGAAGCCCTCGTGCAGCAGGCCGTAGAGGCGTCCGCGCTCGGCCGCCTGTCGCCAGACCTCGATCAGCGAGAAGCGTTCCTTGTCGATTTCGTCCACCAGGCCGGGCTTGAGGATATGGACCCCGCCATAGACGAAGGGCGCCACCTGACGTTCGTCGAGAAATGCGATCCGTCCGGCACCATCCATGAAGACGTCGCCGCGGCCATCGCAGCCGAGTGCCCGCACGCTCGGCACCACGCTCCACAGGGCGTCCATGCGGCGACTGTCGAAGCGCTCGGCGAGCGCGACGAGCAGCGGATGGCGTCCGTCGCGCCAGAAGGCGTCGCAGTTCAGCACGAAGATCGGCCGATCACCGAGCATCGCACGGGCCTTCTTTACACCACCGCCGGAATCGAGCGGGGCTTCCTTCTCCTCACTCAGCAGAAGTTCGAGCGGCCCTTTGTAGGAATCAATGAATTCCTTCAGATTGTTCAAGAAATGATGTCCGTTGATGACGACGCGTTGAACGCCGGCTTCGGCCAGTCGATCGAGCTGATGGGCGATCAGAGGGCGGCCGGCAAATTCGACCAGAGCCTTCGGACGCGAATCGGTCAAGGGCCGCATCCGGGTGCCGAGACCGGCCGCCAGCAGCATCGCGGTATGGGGAATGGGGCGCTTGCGGCTCATGATGCGGACTTCTCCTTCGGCAGGCGGGGGATGTCATACCTCCGTTCTGGCGCGACGAGGTGGTCGAAGAAATCGGTGAGTGCTGCTTCACCCGCCAGGGTCAGGGAATGTTCCAGCAGTCCCCACACCCGCGGAATCATCTTCAGATAACGGGACTTGCCGTCACGTCTTGCCAAACGCGAAAAGATGCCGATGACCTTGGTCGCGCGCTGGGCGCCGAGCAGGGCATAGAGTCGTCGGAAGTTCGCCGGATCCCGTCCGCAGGCATCAAGATAACGGCGGAGCATTCGCTCTTCGAGATCGCGGGGCACGTCGCGCCGCGCATCATGCAGCAGCGAAACGAGATCATAGGCCGGGTGTCCGATCACCGCGTCCTGAAAATCGAGCAGACCGACCCGCGCGATCCCCGTCCGCTCGGACAACCACATCAGATTGTCGGCATGATAGTCGCGCAGCACCAGCACGGCATCCCGGCCAGTGGCGTCCTCGATTTCGGTGAAGATCGGGTCCCAGAGAGCATGGAATTCGGCAAGCAGCTTGTCGTCACAGGACCGTCCCGTGACGAGCGGCAGATACCAGTCGATCCACAGCCGAGCCTCGTCTCGAAGCTTCTCCGCGTCATAGGCGGCCAGCCGGTAATCGTCCGGTGCATGTTCGCGAGCGAGTGTTGCCGGCGGCCAGCCTATCCGGACAATGTCGCCGATTGGCAGTTCGATATCGCGGCCAAGTGCCGCCAGCAGATCGACGGCCGCCGCATAGAGGGTGTCTTCATCGGGAAGGGCGGTCCGCTGTCGCTTCTTCTGCAGCAGTCTGGTGAAGGAGGCATCGCCGAAATCCTCGAGCAGCAGGAAGCCGCTCCCCGGATCGGCGGCAAGGATTTCGGGGACGCTGAAGCCATGACGACGCAACAGGCTGTCGATGGCGACGAAGGGATGAACGTCTTCACGCTCGGGCGGGGCGTCCATCAGAATCCGCGAGCGGGGTTCGCTGTTCGCCGTCATCTTCATTCGTACTCGGAAATAGCGCCGGAACGAGGCATCGCCCGGGATCGGTTCGATTTCGGCGTCGGTACAGCCGACAGCGGACAGGAAGGCCCATCGTTCCCGCGCCCGCCGTTCGCGGGTCCGCCCGGCCCCGTTCGGCAGCCGGCCGATGCCTGACTCGTCCGTCACGGTTCCGTCCGTCCCTTCTTGTGGTGCGGGGCCGGATCAGAGATCCCGGTCATTTCGTGGCAGGCAAGTGCGTTCAGCCGGGCCGGCCAGTCGCCGCCGATGCCTGCAAGATGCACCAATCGTCGGTTGTCGTCGCATGCCACAGGCGCAAGACGGATTTCGAGCCTGTCGATCCCCTCGAAGAGCGCGGCGGCGCGTTCCGGCCATTCGACCAGCATCAGCGCGCCTTCGTCGATCGCTTCCTCCAGACCAAGGTCTTCGACATCTTCCTCACCATTCAGGCGATAGAGGTCGGCGTGCCAGATTTCGCTCCCCTGCGGCTCGCAATAGGTCTGCACGAGCGTGAAGCTCGGGCTTGCGACGACGAGTCCGGGATCGGCAAGGCGGGCCCGGATCAGGGCGCGGGCAAATGCCGTCTTGCCGGCGCCGAGGGGGCCGGATAGCAGCAGGACATCCCCGCGCCGCACCATGCCGGCCAATGTGGTCGCAAGCCTGGCGGTCGCCTGCTCGTCCTGAAGCATGCGTTCGAACGAATTGGTGTTGACGGTTGAAAGCCCGCTCCTGCTCACCTTGCGACCCGCTTCGTCTCGACCTCTTCGAACCTCTCGTCGGAAGGTGCCCGCTTCTTTCCTTCGCCCATGGGCTGCCGGCGCGGAAGACGACAGCGTACCGTCGTGCCGCCTTCAGGTGCACTCTCAAGCAGGACGCGGCCGCGATGAAGCTCGACGAAACTGCGAACCAGCGCCAGTCCGAGGCCGACGCCCTTGCCTTTTCCGCGACCGCGGGGATGGCCGCGATAGAATTTGTCGAAGACATGGGCGCGTTCGGCCTCATCGATTCCCACCCCGGTATCTGAGACGCCGAGGATGACATGGTCTTTGTCTTTCGCTTCGGCGAAAATTGTCACGGTCCCGCCGGGCGGAGTGAATTTGATGCCGTTGGCAACAAGATTGTAGATCGCCTGCAGCAGACGGCGACGGTCTCCCTCTATTTCGCCGATGTCTTTCGGCGCCGAGACGACCAGGCGAATGTCGGCCTTGCGGGCCGTTTCCTGCGCCATGTGGCGCACCGCCTCAAGAAGCCGGGGGATGTCGAAGCGCTCCAGATTCAGTTCCATGGCGCCCGCTTCGATCACTGCCAGATCAAGAATGTCGTCGATCAGTTCCTTGAGCTGTTCGGCCGCCTTGAGAACATAGGAAAGATAGTCGCGTTGGCGCTCGTTCAACGTGCCGCTGATCTCATGACCGAGCAGTTCGGCAAAACCCATGATGCTGTTGAGCGGCGTGCGCAGTTCATAGGACATGTTGGCGACGAATTCCGACTTCAGGCGATCGGCAGTCTGAAGCGCCTCGTTGCGCTCGCGCAGCGCCGCTTCGATTCTCACGCTGTCGGTGACATCGACGTGGGTGGTCAGCACCCGGCCGTCGGGAAGCGGGACGATGGCATAATCCAGCACCCGGCCGTCCGGGCGGTGCCAGCGCCCTGACATCGCGATCCGTGCGGTCAGCTGACCGAGCAGACGATTCTTCAGCGACTCCCAGCTCTCGTCGCTGCTCTTGCCGTCGCTGGCCCGCGCACCTCCCCACAGATCGCGGGTAAGCTCCAGAACTTCGCCGAAATGGGGCTCGCCATCGAGAAAGTCGGTGTTGAGCCCCCAGGTCTGTGCGTAGGCGGGATTGTACAGCTTCAGCCGGGCGTCCGCTCCATACACCGCGACCGCTTCATGCAGGCGGTTCAGGGTCTCGCTCTGCACCGCGATGAGGGTGTTGTAGGAGCGCTCGAGAGCGAGTCGGTCTGTGACATCCTCGCACAGCCAGAGAAGCCCGCCCATCGGATGCGGTTGCGCGATGACCCGCAGCGCCGTGTCGTCCGGCAGATGCCAGAGTTCCTCAACACCTTCCAGGCTTTGGTGCAGGGCAAGCTGTTCGCGTTTCCATGACTGATAGTCGGCCTGTTCGGGAATCCGCCGCCGTTCGCGCAGGCGATCGAGCAGTTCGCCGTGCAAGGGGTGCTCGACCAGCCAGTCCTCGTCGAGGCGGCTGAGTGAAACGAAGGCCGAATTGAAGAAACGCAGCCGTTGCTCGGCATCGAAAATCGCGACCGGGGTGGACAGGCGATCGAGAGTTTCGGCATGGCTGTCGCGAAGGCGGGCAAGCTCGGCCCGCAGGTCTTCGGCTTCGGTGATGTCAACGGCAAAGCCGCCCGTCTTCCCATCGGAAAGCGGTATCTCATGCAGCAGCAGGGCGCGCCGCTCGCCGCCGATGACTCCGAAATGGCGTTCGGCGGCTGCCTTGCCGCTCTCGCGGACCTCACGGGCAAGCCGACGCGACGAACCGGAGATGGCCTCTGAGATCAGCTCGATCTGTCGGGCCAGCACATCGGCGGGAGAATCCGCTTCGACGGCCTCGGCATAGGCCGCGTTTACCGCGATCAGCCGTCCGTCTTCATTCCTCAGCCAGGTCGGGCAGGGCGTGGCTTCGGCCAGGTCGCGCCATTCCAGTGACGCGGTGGCATGGCCGCCGGCAGCCGGAACTGCCGCCTCGGCCGTCAGAATGTCTTCGGCGTTTTCCATCGTCCGACGACACAACCAAATTATCGTGCTGCCGTCCGGGCGATGCTGGACGTCAAGATTGTGCCAGGGGCCTCCGCCTTCCCGGGCTATGCCGTCACCCGTCTCATGATTGCCCGTTCCGACGGAAGTCTCTGCCTCGTTGGCGCGGGTGAGAAACGCTTCCTCCTGCGGTGATGCGTCGGTCAGAGCCGCTTTCAGCAGATCTGCGGACAAAGCCCGTGCCGGTCCGCCGCGGCGGGTGCCGAGCAGATGGCCCAGCGTCCAAGGGCCGGGGCGCTCGGCATCCAGCCAGCACTGCAGGGCAGGGCCGAGCCAGTAGCGACCGTTCGGATCGCGCAGCAGATAGCCGACGGGAGCCTCGCTCATCAGTCGATGGAAGAAGTCGCGACGGGCCTCGGCGAGGTCGCGCCGCATCCGTTCACGCCGCCACGCCAGAAAGAGGAAGAGGGCTAGGCCCGATAGGGCAAGGACGCCAAATCCCAGCCAGCCCATCGTCAGCCAGGCCAGATCTTCGGGTAGAGCAGCCGCGCTCGGCAGGCCGGCGATCGTTACCGGCGCGTCTTCGATGATCTGAAAGAGGCCTTCTGCCATGCGAGTTCCGCGTCCTCTTTTCGCCCGGAGCGTCTCATCGAGTGCGCTGCCCTCTTGCTGCAAGGCGGGCATTCCGTTCCAGAACGGCCCGTCAGACCCGGACGAACCTGACGAGACTAGCGGTCAGGCAGGGTGCGGGCAAGTGTGCAACCGGCCGCCCTAGTCCACGAGGGACGAGGACGGCCGGCAGGGCTGTCAGGAAATGGCAGGCGAGCTATATCAGCGTTTGTAACGGACCTCGAGGCCGAACCAGCGCGGCGGCCGGAAGCTGATCTCGTTGCAGCCGCACAGGGTGGCGAGATCGAAGCCCTGAACGCCGGCCTTCTCCTGGGTCAGATTGCGGATTCGGAAGGCGACCTCCCAGCGATCGTCTTCGGTGGTCCAGCCGATGCGAGTGTTCAGGAGAAAATACCCGTCGAATTTGTCCGCATCGAAGTTACGGAGATTATAGAAGAAGTTGCTGGAATAGTTTCCTTCTGCCAGCACTCGCATCAGACCGCCGAAAGCGGGCCATTCATAGGCGATCATGCTCTGGAACTGCCACTTCGGAGTATAGTTCGGGCGCACATCGCGGATGATCGGTCCTCCGACGCGCAATGGCACGTCCTTGACCGTCGCATCGATCCACGAGCCGGCAAGCCGAATGTCAAGACCATCGACCGGTGAAACGACGAACTCGGCCTCCGCTCCCTTGTACTTGGCATCGGCATTGATCACCACGCCCGAGACGCCGGTGAAGAGGAACGACTGATAGTCGTTGTAGTCGTAATAGAAGACATTGGCATTGAAGCGGGCGAGCCCGTTCAGGACATCGCTCTTGATTCCCGTTTCGTAGGAATAGAGGACTTCCGGCCTGTAGGGGATGGCGCTGTTGGGCACCGGGATGCCGCCTGCCAGCTGTGCGTTGAAACTGCCTGCCTTCACCCCGCGCTTGACCGAGGCCCACCACATGAACGCATCCGTCGGCTTGTATTCGATGCGCGCAACGCCGGCCCACAGTGTGTCGCTGGTCTTCGCGGTAAAAGGCTCTGGCCCGCCGGCCCCGAATACCGGGCCGATCAGGATCGGCGTTCCCTGATGGATCTGGAACGAGCTCTGGGTGAAATAGATCGCTTGCTGGAAGAAATAGTTCTTCTTTTCCTGGATCAGCCGAGCGCCAAGGACGAAATCCAGCGTGTCGGTGACGTCATACTGCAAGTGGACGAAGCCGGAATACGAATTCGTCTTCAACCGCGCATCGACGCCAAGATCGAAAGGCGCTCCCGGTACCACCGACCCCTGCGGAAACTTGAGGCCGTTGTCCGCATCGTCGTCGATATTCAGATAGTAGAGGCCCGCAACCCAGGTAAGGCGGCCGCTGGTGCCGTTCAGGCGGACTTCCTGCGTGACGCTGGTCGCATCGACACCGGCATAGTTCGCCGACTGGTTAACGGGAGCGGCATCGACATCGATGAAGAGCAGCTTGTCATAGCTCTTGAAGTCGGTGACCGAGGTCAAGGTGATGTCCGGCGAGAGTTCCCAAACGATCCGGCCATCGACCCCCCAGGTGCGCGTGAAGCCCTGATCCTTGAAGGCGAAGTCGCCTGAAAAACGCCACCCTTTGCCGTCGGGATCGATATAGCCGAAGAAGTCGCCGCCCGCCGCGAAACGGCCGAAGAATTCGCTGCCCGGCGTATCGCCGATGCCGAACAGGGCGTCATTGTCAAGGTCGGTGCCGAGATCGATCCCGCCCGGACCGATGGTCGCGCGCGTCTCGTCGGGTGCGACGTCGGTGACATTGATCAATTCCAGCCC
>RFIU01000035.1 GCA_003695555.1 Alphaproteobacteria bacterium | reverse complement strand
CCCCCGAACTGGTGCGCATGGAAGGGCGGGGTGCGCTTGCTGCGCGCATCGAAACCGTCGTGCGGGCAGAGTGCGAACGCTCCGGTATTGCCGAGGATCCCCTTCAGATCCGTGATCTTGTCACCTTCCTGCTCAATGACGTGATCGAGCGGGCCGGCGCCCATCATCAGGACGATCCGCTGGTGCGTTCCGAGGAACTCGGGCCGAGCAGCGTCGAGACGGCAAAGGAACAGATCCTTCCCCTGGTTCTCGAACATATCGACCCGCAGGCCGCCGCCGAGCTGCCGCGTGCCGAGCTTGCCGAGCAGATCGGCGATGTCGTCGGCGAACTGCTGGTCCAGGAACGCATCAATCTCAATCTCAAGGAACAGCGCGACCTCGTCACCCTTCTGATCAACGACATGCTGGGGCTGGGACCGCTGGAACCGCTGCTGGCCGACGAATCGGTGACCGACATCATGGTCAACGGCCCGCATCAGGTCTTCGTCGAGCGTGGCGGCAAGCTCGAGCTCTCCGACGTGCGCTTTCGCGATGATCAGCATCTCATGAACGTGATTCAGCGCATCGTCACGGCGGTCGGCAGGCGGGTGGATGAAAGCTCGCCGATCTGCGATGCGAGGCTCGCCGACGGCAGTCGGGTGAACGCCATCATCCCGCCACTCGCGATCGACGGCCCGTCGCTGTCGATCCGCAAGTTCGCCAAGAAGAAGATTACCCTCGAACGGATGGTCGAGTTCGGCTCGATCTCTCCGCAGCTCATGCAGTTGCTCAAGGTCGCGGGGGCCTGCCGCCTGAATATTCTGGTCTCTGGTGGCACCGGTTCGGGCAAGACGACGATGCTGAATGCAATCTCCCGCTTGATCGATCCGGGTGAGCGGATTGTTACCATCGAGGATGCCGCAGAGCTGCAATTGCAGCAGCCGCATGTCGTGCGACTGGAGACCCGCCCGCCAAATCTCGAGGGGCGCGGCGAGGTGACGATGCGCGATCTGGTCAAGAACGCGCTGCGCATGCGCCCCGATCGCATCATCCTCGGCGAAGTGCGCGGCGCTGAGGCCGTCGATCTGCTGCAGGCCATGAATACCGGCCATGACGGCTCGATGGGCACGATCCACGCCAATCGCCCGCGCGAAGCGCTGACCCGATTGGAAAACATGGTCAATATGGCCGGTCTCAATCTGCCGCCGAAAGCCATCCGCGAACAGATCGCAGCGGCCGTCGATCTCATCATTCAGGTCAGCCGGATGCGCGACGGCGGCCGTCGCTGCGTCTATGTCACCGAAGTGGTCGGTATGGAAGGCGACGTCATCACCACCCAGGACCTGTTCCGCTACGAGTTCGAGGGGCAGGACGAGAACGGCAGGTTGATCGGCCGTTTCGAGCCGACCGGGGTACGTCCGCATTTCATGCCGCGGGCCGAATATTTCGGTCTCGGTCAGGTGCTGATGCAGGTGATGAGCGGCAATTGAGCCCGAGAGAGGAGCGCGGAAACCATGAACATGCCGCTGCTGGTCCTGATGCTGATCGTGCTGCTCTCGCTTGCCGGCGGCCTGCTGCTGCTGCTGGCACTGCTGCCGTCGGCCGCCGAACGTCGGGTGAAGGGACGCATCGCGGCTTTCCGGGCCCGATATGGCGAAAGCGGACTTCCCGCTTCGGGACGTCGCAGCGCGATCATCCGTCAGCGGGTGCAGGCAAGTGCGCTGGAGGAGCTTGCCGGTCGGCTGATGCCGCGCCCCGACGAGATGCGCCGACGGTTGCGGCGCACTGGTCGCGAAATCGCGCTTTCACGATATCTTCTGGCCATGCTGCTGGTGGCGCTCGTGGTGTTCGTGGCGTTGCGTTTTCTGTTCGGCCTTGATGTCGTCATCGCGGCTTTGACGGCTGTCGCTCTCGGTCTCGGCCTGCCGCACATGTTCATCTCGCGGCTCATCTTGCGTCGGCGTGAGGCGTTTCTCGCTCAGTTTCCCGAGGCCATCGATCTGATGGTCCGCGGCCTCAAGTCGGGTCTTCCGGTGGGCGAGGCACTGCAGATTGTCGGCGAAGAGCTCGGAGATCCGGTCGGTACCGAGTTCCGCCGTATTGTCGATCAGATCCGGCTCGGCAAGAGCCTCGAAGAGGCGCTCTGGGCGGCCACCCGGCGGCTTGATTTCGCCGACTTTCAGTTCTTCGTCGTGGCGCTCGCGATCCAACGCGAAACCGGCGGCAATCTGGCCGAGACGCTCGCAAATCTGAGCCAGATCCTGCGCCAGCGACAGCAGATGAAGCTGAAGGTGAAGGCGTTGTCCTCCGAAGGACGGGCGAGCGCGATGATCGTCGGCGCGCTGCCCTTCATCATGTTCGCGATCATCTATGCGATGAACCCGGATTATGCCGGCACCTTCTTTCGTGACCAGCGGGCGACATCGGTTCTCGTCGGCGGGCTGGTGTGGATGGGCCTCGGCATTCTGATCATCCGTCGGATGATCCGCTTCGAGATCTGACGCAGCGGTTGCAAGGCAAGGCGGACGGACAAGGCTGGGAGTGACGGAACATGAACGAATCTGCGGAATTCTTCGGGTTGAACCTTGCCGATCTCGTCGCCCTGCTGGCCGGGGTGAGCGCGCTCATCGCCTTCTTCGCCGTCTGGTCCAGCGGACTGGTCCGGCTGCCGATGCGCCATCGTCTGAAATCCATTGAGGCCCGCCGCGAAGCCCTGAAGAGGGGTTATCTGGCGCCCGCCCGCCGCGCTCGTCCGAAGCGCCGTGCGGAAGGCGTGGCGCTGATGCGCCGGATTGTCGAGCGGCTGCGTCTGCTCCAGAGCAAGGAAACGGAAAAGGCGACAAAACTACTGGTGCAGGCGGGTTTCCGCAGCCGCGATGCGGTCGTCGTCTATCTCTTCTTCAAGTTGATGCTGCCCTTCGTGCTGGCGGCGGCAAGTCTCTTGGCGGTCTATGGCTTCGGCCTGCTCGCCGATGCGCCGGTCTGGCGCTCGCTGCTGCCGGCGGCGGTTACGCTCGTCGCCTTCAAGGCGCCCGATCTTTATATCCGCAATGCGATCGCCAAACGCAGCGAAGCGATCCGGATGAGCCTGCCCGATGCGCTCGACCTGCTCGTCATCTGTGCGGAAGCCGGGCTCACCCTTGATGCGGCGCTTTCGCGCGTCAATCGCGAAATGGCGGCAAGCGCGCCCGAACTCGCCGACGAATTCTCTCTCGCCGCCGTCGAGATGGGGCTGCTGCCCGAACGACGCCAGGCCCTGCTCAATCTTGCCGAGCGGGTGCCGCTCGATGCGATGCGGGCGGTGATCACCACCCTGGTGCAGACCGAGCGCTACGGCACCCCGCTCGCCATGGCGCTGCGGGTGCTGGCACAGGAATTCCGCAATCAACGCCTGATGAAGGCGGAAGAGAAGGCCGCCCGCCTGCCGGCGACGATGACCGTGCCGCTGATCCTGTTCATTCTGCCGACCCTG
>RFIU01000034.1 GCA_003695555.1 Alphaproteobacteria bacterium | reverse complement strand
GTGGAAGATACCGATGTCGGAATCGAGGAGATCGAGGAGCTCTTCGGCCGCAAGGTGGCCGAACTGGTCGATGGCGTCACCAAGCTTTCGCGCATCGAGCTGAAGACGGAACGCGCCCGCGCGGCCGAGAATTTCCGGAAATTCGTGCTGGCGATGTCGAACGACATTCGGGTGCTGCTGATCAAACTGGCTGACCGACTGCACAACATGCGGACCCTGCACTTCATCCGCAATCCCGACAAGCGCCGCCGGATCGCGCGCGAAACGCTGGAAATCTACGCTCCGCTCGCCGAACGCATCGGCATTCGCGAATGGAAGGACGAGCTGGAGGACCTCGCATTCCGCGAGACCGAGCCGGAAGCCTGGCAGACGGTCACCAAGCGACTGGATCAGCTGCGCGAAAAGGCCGGCACGCTGGTCGATGACGTGATCGCCGAACTTGAGGAGACACTGGCCGAGAAAGGCATCGAGGCGCAAATCACTGGCCGCGAGAAGCGCCCCTATTCGATCTGGAAGAAGATGGAGGCCGAACATATCCCCTTCGAGCAGATCTCGGACGTAATGGCCTTCCGCATCATCGTCGAGGACGAGGACGACTGCTATCGCGCGCTCGGCGTCGTTCACCGCCGCTGGCCGATGATCCCGCAGCGCTTCAAGGACTATATTTCGACACCGAAACGAAATGGCTACCAGTCGATCCACACCACCCTGATCGGCCCGCGCCAGACCCGTGTCGAAATTCAGATCCGCACCCGCCGGATGCACGAAATCGCCGAATTGGGCGTTGCCGCCCACTGGAAGTACAAGCAGGGCGACGAGCAGAGAGAAGGAAGCGAGGTCGAGCGCTATCGCTGGCTGCGGGTGCTGCTGGAAATTCTCGAAAATGCCGCGAGCCCGGAAGAGTTTCTCGAGCATACCAAGCTCGAGATGTTCCATGATCAGGTCTTCTGCTTCACCCCGAAGGGCGACCTGATCGCCCTGCCGAAGGGGTCGACGCCGGTCGATTTCGCCTATGCGGTCCATACCGAGGTCGGCAACCATTGCGTCGGCGCCAAGGTCAATGGCCGGATGGTGCCGCTCGGCCATGTTCTGGAAAATGGCGACCAGGTCGAGATCCTGACGTCGAAGAACGCCACACCGAAACCGCGCTGGGAACGGTTCGTGGTGACCGGCAAGGCGCGATCTGCCGTGCGGCGCTTCACCCGCCAGCAGGAACAGGCGGAATACGCCCGCCTGGGACGGACGATTCTGGAACGCGCCTTCGAAGCCGAAGGTGTCAAGTTCACCAAACGCGCGATCACCCAGGCGCTGGATCGGCTGAATGGTGACAAGGCCGATGATGTCTTCGTTGCCGTCGGGCGCGGCGAACTGGCAAGCGCGGAGGTGCTGAAGGCCTGCTTTCCCGGTATCCGCCTGCGCGAAGAAGAGCGCGGCCCTGTGCGGGTGCGCACCGAATGGGATCCGGTCGAGGAAGATCGGCGGCGGCGCAAGGGGGCGAGCGTTCCCATCGAGGGGCTGACACCGGGGGTGGCCGTACATCTTGCCGACTGCTGCCATCCGGTCCCGGGCGACCGTATTGTCGGCATCCTGATCGCCGGACAGGGCGTCACCGTCCATACCATCGACTGCGAGGCGCTCGGCACTTTCGAGGAAGACACCGATCGCTGGCTCGATCTGTCATGGAATGCGGACGAGGCGGCGAGCGAATTCTATGCGGGGCGGTTGAAGCTGGTCGTTCTAAACGAACGCGGCGCGCTCGCATCGATCGCGGCCATCGTCGCCAAGCACGAGGGCAATATCTCGAATCTCAGGATGACCGAGCGCGACAGAGAATTCTATACCATGCTGGTCGATGTCGAGGTGCACGACCTGAGGCACCTCTCGAACATTCTGACGGCGCTGCGTGCCCTGCCGGTCGTCTCCAAGGCGGAACGCCTGCGCGGTTGACGGCGTTCGAAAATCTGCCGGGCGTCCCGGCAGGCCGAGGAGAGAAGAACAGGAAAGCGCATGCCCGCTTGTGACACGCGCCTTCCGAAAAACTTCCGGACAATCGCCGGCGACGGAATCTATCTACTGCAGCACCCAGGCCAGCGGAATGATGAAGGTCAGTTGATCGTCACTGGCATCCGCCGGCGGCTTCGGCAGCGGGTCGATGCGTTCCATCAAGCGGGGAATTTCACGATCCAGCACGTCATGACCGGTCGGCTGAAGCACCTCGAAGCTCGCAATCTTGCCCGAATGATCGACGGTCACCTTGACCTTCGCCGCGCCTTCGATCTCGCGACGCAGCGCCGAACGCGGATAGACCTGCTTCTTGGCCACCGTCATTGCGACCTTTCGCTTCCAGCCTTTCAGATCCGCCGCATCGGCGTTTCCACTCACCGCCAGCGTCGTCACCATCGCGAAGACCGCGACCAGTGCCATCACGAAGAAATTCTTTCTCATCACCTGTGAGCCCCTTGCTCCATGCCCTTGCGTCACAGCGTCGGAGACCTAGGCCAATCATCCGGCGCCCGACACCCATCCTGCTCCTTCAACATCCCCTTCATAGGGGGGCACGAGTAAAACCTCGCTTAACGAGCATAGTTAATATGAGCTTAAAATTTACCATTTCCGCCCACGCCTTCCGCCCCTTGCAGGCGGACCGCAGACAGGACCGGCAAGAGTGGACTTGCCTTGGCGGGCGGGCTCGTGATAGGGCCGCGAACCGGCGGATGATGGCGGCCTGCCTCATGCGCTGAAAAATGCCGGAGCGGTGGCCGAGTGGTTTAAGGCGCACGCCTGGAGAGCGTGTTGGGGTCACCATGCCCCTCGTGGGTTCGAATCCCACCCGCTCCGCCAGCCCGGCGCTTCCTTGCATGTCCGCAGGGGCATGGCCTGGCCGTGAAGGCACCCCGAGCCGCCATGCTCGCGCACCGCATCTTGCCGGCAGCATCATGCCGCATCCTATGGAAAGTGTGTGCGGCAATATCGGACGACGAACTTCACGCTAGGCGTCTCGTCGGCTACGAGCAGCATCGGCCGAAGACGCCTGCGGCAATGTCGGGCGCAAGAGCCGTATCTGTCTTCCCAGCCCGAAGTGGCTTTTCAGGAAGGCGAGTCGGCGGATGCGGACAGAGTGACGCGCCGCGCGCTGGAGCGCGTCTTCAGGTGCGCGCGCAGCCCCGCCACGTCGAGCGGCAGATCCTGGACCGGCACCGCCCCCCGGCCGAGCACCCCCAAGTCCTCACCCTCGACCACCAGTTCGAGATTGGCCGGATGCGTCGTCGTGAACCGGCGCGCGCCACGGGGCGGCACCCACTCGCTGCCGGCCGGGATGACCCCCGACCAGAGGGATCGGCCTCGATCATCCTCGACCATCGCCCAGGCATCGTGGCGGACCCGAAACAGGACGGGAGCCTTAACCGCATCAGGCGCCGGCGAATGAGCGGTCGATGCCAGATGCTGGCCCGGCGACGGCTTGCTGAGGGCCCGTGGCGCACGCTGTGAGCTGCGCAAAGCTGGCGAAGGCGGGCGCGTGCCAGGCGGCGCGTCGGACGCCGCGCCCGGTTCGGCCGCAAGGCGGGCGGAAGAAGCCGGCACAGTCCTTGGCGCTGGGAAAGGCAGGGATTGGGATGGCGCCTGCCCCTCGTCAAGGGATGCCGGACGATCCGTCTGAGAAGATAGCGGGGCGGCGCTGGCGACCGAGGACGCAAGCCGCGCCTTGCCCGAACCGCCCGGCAGCGCGACCATCGCTCCGACCCCAAGGGCCACGATCACGAAGAGCACCACTGCGAACAATGTCGTCTGGCCTTCATTTCCGTCCGCGCCACCGGCAGACGCAATGCCGTCGTCCCCATCGCATACCGGCGTCGTGTCGATCGGCTCCGCTGGCAGCGCGCCGCGGCCATCCCCCTCGCCATCATAGTGTGCCTTCAATTCCCGGACGAGAATATCGCCGTCGAGTTCGAGCAGGCGGGCATAGGAGCGCAGAAAACCGATCGCGAAGGGACGGGCCGGCAGCTCATCAAGCCTTTCTTCCTCGAGTGCCCTCAGGTAACAGCGCCGGATCTTCAGCTCGTCGGCAACATCGACGAGGGAAAGCCCCCTCCCCTCGCGCGCCGCACACAGACGGGCACCGAAGCCGGCGCTCGCCCCGGCCCTTCGACCGCCCTCCTCCACGTCCTCGTTCTCGACCATGATCCGTCAGCCCCGTGCCATTCGCGCAGCGCTCCGCCTTTCCCGATCGACAGCCGCTTTGCTCGACCGGCCGTCCGAACGCCCGCGCCAGACGTGCGCCTCCACACTTTCGCATGCCCGGCAGTACGGAGATTCCCGCGCCAGCCGGACGTTCCGACCCCTTGCCGCGCAAGCCGTCGGAAATCAGTCCCTCGATGTGGTTCTCGCCATCGCCGGGCGCCAAGCGCCAAGGGGGTGCAGCGTCACCCCGGCCACCTTCGGCAGATCACCGATGCCGCGAAGCCTTCACGACCCCTTCTCATTCGCGGATCTCGCACCATTGCCGGGCGGCTTCTTTCAGCAGGCCGACGGCAGATCGTCCGCCGCCCCCGCTTCTTCTCCTCCTTCCGCCGCGCGCACGTGTCATGGCGAAAGGCATTAAGAAAGTGTTTACCGATCTGTAGCGCAAAAACCACACCGATTCAAAAAATGACGGAAACTGCTCAAGAAAATGTGAAGGGATCGGTTCATTTTAGATGAAATCCGCACCACTTCCGATCGCAATTCCATGATCGCGTGCAAAATTCCTGAGTGTTGAACGCATTTCGCGTTCCCCCGAGTCGATCAGTTGAAGAATGAAGTTTTCGACTCGGGGCAGGTCTATGCTGCGCACCATCCGGCGTGCCGGACCGATGGCCGAAGGCGACATCGACAGACGCCGGACCCCGAGTGCGAGCAGCGCCAGCGCATCGAGCGGGCGGCCCGCCATCTCGCCACAGACGGTCAGCGGCACGCCGATCTGGTCGGCGGTGACGACGAGCCGGCGGATGAAACGCAGCAGCGCCGGTGAGAGAGGATCATAACGACGGGTCAGTTTCGGATTGGTGCGATCGACGGCGAAGAAGAACTGTACCAGATCATTGGTGCCGACCGAAAGGAAGTCGGCCTCATGCAGCAGCTCGCGCAATTCGAAGGCGAGCGAGGGAACCTCGACCATGACCCCGACCTCGACCCGCTCGGGTCCTGCGATACCCAGTCGTTCGAAACGCCGTTGCTCTTTTTCGACAATCGCGCGCGCGGCCCGGAACTCGGCGACGGTGGCGACCATCGGAAACATCACCCGCAATGCCCTGCCGGCCGATGCCTGCATCAGGGCGCGCAACTGATAGCGCAGCAGGACAGGACGATCGAGGGCGATACGGATCGCCCGCCAGCCCATCGCCGGATTCGCTTCGCGTTCGTGCGGCAGAAAGGGAACGACCTTGTCGCCGCCGATATCAAGAGTGCGGAAATACACCGGCCGTTCGCCGGCCGTTTCGAGCACCCGGGCATAGAGCTCGCGCTGTGCATCAAGCCGCGGCAGAGTCGAACGGACCATGAACTGGAACTCCGTCCGGAAGAGCCCGATGCCGGCTGCCCCGGTGCGTTCCAGCAGGGCGGTATCATTGACCAGACCGGCATTCATCATCAGGGTGATCTCGACCCCGTCGCGGGTGATGCTGGGCAAATCGCGCTCGGCGAAAAAGGATTCGAGCTCGCGCGCCCGTGCCGCGATCGCCCGCTCATAGGTTTCGCGCACTTCTTCCGCCGGGCGTACCAGGACATGGGCATTTTCGGCATCGACGATGACCAGGTCCCCCGGCTCGACATGTTCGCGCGCGCCCTCCACCCTGCCGACGAGCGGGATTCCCATCGCCCTGGCGAGAATCGCCACATGCGCCGTCGGCGCGCCTTCTTCCAGCACCACCCCCTTCAATCGGGTAAGGTCGTAATCGAGCAGTTCCGCCGGCCCCAGATTGCGCGCCACCAGAATGCTGTCCTCCTCGAGTCGCGGCGCACGTGGCTGGCCCGCAAGCACCCGCAGCAGGCGGCGCGAGAGATCCTCGAGGTCATGCAGGCGGGCGCGCAGATAGGGATCTTCGGTAGCGCTCATCCGGCGACGATTGTCCTGGGCGACCCGCTCGACCGCCGCTTCGGCCGTCAGCCCCGAGTCGATCGCGTGCAGGATGCGGTCGCGCCAGCCGCGATCCTGGGCGAACATCCGGTAGGCTTCCAGCACCTCGCGGTGCTCGCCGCCGGCACCCATCTCGGGGCTGGCCAGCATCCGGTCGATCTCCTCGCGCAGTGCCGCAAGCGCCTCGTCCAGGCGCTTGCGTTCCTGCTCGACATCCTCGGCGACATAGCGGGTGACCTCGATCGCACCCTCATGCAGCACGGCCCGGCCGGCAGCGAGCCCGGCGGCCATCGCCTCACCATCGAGAGTGAGCGGCAGGCCCGCCGGACCCGCCACCTCGGCGATCTCCTCGGGCGCAACCAGCTCACCCGAGCCGATCAGTTCGGCGAGCACCATGGCGATGGTCTGGAGGGCCTCCTCCTCCTCGTCCGTGTATTCGCGCGGCTTGACATTCTGGACCACCAGCACGCCGATCACCCTGCCGTGACGTATGATCGGGACGCCAAGGAAGGAGTGATAGGGCTCTTCGCCGGTTTCGGCGCGATAGGCGAAGCGGGGGTGTTTCGGCGCCTCCTGGATGCGCAGCGGCAGGCCGCGCTGCGCGACGAGGCCGACGAGACCCTCTCCGAATCGCAGCCGGGTCTGGTGAACGGCCTGCGGATTGAGGCCCTCGGTAGCGAACAGCTCGAGAATCTCGCCGGCGCGCACCAGATAGACCGAGCAGACCTCGGCCACCATGTTCTGGGCGATCAGGCGCACCACCCCCTGAAGTCGCTCCTCGGCGCGGCCCGGACCCGCCATGACGCGGTGGAGCTGGCGCAACAGGATGCGCGGACGGCTCGGCAGATCGCTCACCGGTTTCGGCTCCCCCTTCGCTCAAACGATGCGTATTCGACCATTGCCCCTGCGCCTTGCCCTAAGCCGGGCAGGCGGGCTCGGTCCGTTCGAGGTGACGCGCGGCCTCGTCCAGCAGTTCGGCGATGATCGTGGCCGCATCCTGTTCCCTTCTTACCATGCCGACGCTCTGTCCCGCCATCAGCGAGCCGTTCTCGACATCACCGTCGATCACGGCACGGCGCAGGGCGCCCGCCCAGTAGTGTTCGATCGCCAGCCGCCCTTGCTCTTCCGTCAGCTCGCCGCGCGCGACCCTGTCGATCGTTTCCGCCTGGAAACGCATGAACGTTTCGCTCGCCCGGTTCTTCAACGCGCGCACCGGGATGACCGGGAAGCGTGGATCGAGCTGGACGCTCGCCACCGCATCGCGTGCCGCGGCGCGAATGAAGGCGCGCTTGAAGTCGGGGTGGGCGATCGATTCTCTGGCGCAGACGAAACGGGTGCCGAGCTGGACGCCTGCCGCGCCCATTTCCAGATAGGCGGCGATCATCGCCCCGTGGCCGATGCCTCCGGCAACGAACACCGGCACCACTTCGGCAAGAGCGGGCAGGATCTCCTGGGCGAGCACCTGGGTGGCGACCGGACCGATGTGACCGCCGGCCTCCGTCCCTTCGACGATCAGGGCATGAACACCGGCGCGCACCAGCTTGCGGGCGATGGCGACCGTCGGCGCGAAGGCGAGCACCTTTGCCCCCGCATCACGCAGGCGCGAGAGGGCCCGTGCCGGCGGCAGGCCGCCGGCGAGCACGACATGAGAGACGGATTCGGCGATCACCGTCTCGACCAGCTCATCCAGACGCGGATGCATGACGATCAGATTGACACCGAAGGGACGCGCGGTGCGCGCACGGGTGGCGCGGATCTCCTCGCCCAGACGCCCGGGCTCCATCGCCCCGCAGGCAAGGACGCCGAAGCCGCCGGCATTCGATATCGCCGAAACCAGCGTGCGTTCCGACACCCAAGTCATCGCACCGCCCATGATCGCACAATCGCTGCCGAGGAAATCGCAGCCGCGCGCCATCAGCCGTGCCAGATGCCGTGCACCGTCACGTTCGGCCATCGCCGCCTCTCCTGCCCGTTCGCCCTTCACGCCGCATCCAGACCATAGGCCGAATGCAGGGCGCGCAGCGCCAGCTCGGTATAGGCGGCATCGATCAGTACGCTGACCTTGATCTCGGAAGTCGAGATCGCGAGGATCGGCACGCCCTTTTCAGCCAGTGTCGCGAACATCGTATTGGCAACCCCCGCATGCGAGCGCATGCCGATGCCGATCACCGAAATCTTGACGACGTCCGAATTGCTCTCCAGGCGGGCGAAACCGATCTTCTCGCGTGCGCCCTCGAGCGCATCGAGCGCACGCCCCAGCTCTTCGGCCGGCACCGTGAAGGTGATTTCCGCATGACCATCGGCAGGGGTCGTCGATTGCACGATCATGTCGACGATGATGCCGGCCTCGGCCAGCGGTCCGAAGACGGCGGCCGCCCGTCCCGGACGGTCGGGCACGCCATAAAGGGTGATCACCGCATCGGCCTTCGAATAGGCAAGTCCGGTCACCAGTTCCTGTTCCACAATCTCATCCTCGTTGACCAGCAGAGTTCCGCTGACCTCATTGAAGCTGGAACGCACCTGCACCCGCACGCCATGGGTCATCGCCAGGGCGACGGAGCGGATCTGCAGGACTTTGGCACCCAGCGACGCCATTTCGAGCATCTCTTCATAGGTGATCCGCTCCAGCTTGCGCGCCTTCGCGACGATACGCGGGTCGGTGGTGAAGACACCATCGACATCGGTATAGATGTCGCAGCGCTCGGCGTGAAGGGCGGCGGCGAGCGCAACGGCGGAGGTATCGGATCCACCGCGCCCCAGCGTCGTCACCCGCCGGTCGGGGCCGACCCCCTGAAAGCCGGTCATCACCGGCACCTCACGTCGCGCCAGACGCTCTTCGAGGCGGCGGGTGTCGATCTCCTCGATCAAGGCCGCACCATGCCGGTCGCTGGTCCTGACCGGCACCTGCCAGCCGGTCCATGAGCGCGCCGGTACGCCCATTGACTGCAGCAGGATCGCGAACAGACCGGCGGAAACCTGCTCGCCGCTGGCCACCACGGTGTCATATTCGCGGGCATCATGAAGCGGCGAAGCTTCCTGACAGAGCGCGATCAGACGGTTGGTTTCACCGGCCATCGCAGAAACCACCACCGCCACCTCGTCGCCGGCTTCATGGGCACGTTTGACGCGCAGGGCGGCGCGACGCATTCGTTCCATGTCACCGACCGAGGTACCGCCGAACTTCTTGACAATCCGCGCCATTCACGAACACCCTTGCTGCCGCCGCCACCCGAGCCCCCGGGACCGGCCGCCTTTTCTTACGGCAGCGCAGCAATCGGGCGCAAGCGGCGAGAATGCCGCTCCTTTCGTGACTCATGGCGATGGCGTGAAAATGGCGAGCGGGTGCCGATCGCGGGGCGGCGTGAGGGGCCGGCAAGGGCAGGCGAGAGAGAAAAGGCGGAGCCGATGGCAGGCAGGGCGAAATCGATGGCGCGCGAAGGTTCGAATGCGAGGGCGGACGGCGCATCAGCGGCCAACCTCGACGCCGACGAACTCGCCCGCTTTGATGCGCTGGCATCGCGATGGTGGGATCCGCACGGTCCGGCGCGCCCCCTGCACAAGCTGAACCCGGCACGCCTTGCCTTCATCCGCGAACGCGCCATCAGCCACTGGCGCCGTGATCCGCGCTCGCTGCGCCCGCTTGCTGATCTGAGCGCGCTCGATATCGGCTGTGGCGGGGGTCTGGTGAGCGAGCCGCTCGCCCGGATGGGAGCGCGCACCCTGGGCATCGATGCCGGGAAAGAGGCGATTGCGGTTGCCCGCGCCCATGCCCGAGAGGCGGGTCTTGACGAGCATCTTTCCTACCGCCGGGCGCTGAGCGCGGATCTCGTCGCCGAGGGAGCGCATTTCGATCTCGTCTGCTGCCTCGAACTCATCGAACATGTTCCCGAACCGACCGCTCTGCTCGCCGATGCCCGGGCGCTGACCAGGCCGGACGGCCTGTTCTTCTTTTCGACGCTGAACCGCAGCGCCTGCAGCTATGCGGCGGCGATCGTCGGGGCGGAATATCTGCTGCGCTGGGTGCCGCCCGGCACCCACGACTGGAACCGCTTCGTGCGCCCGGACGAGATGCGCGAGATGCTCGAAGCCGCCGGCTTCAGCGCGATCGAGATGAGCGGTCTTTCCTATGACCCGCTTGCCGATCGCTTTCGGCTTTCCGGTGATCTTTCGGTGAACTATATCGGCTGTGCCAGCCCCCGGTGATCGGAGGCGACGAGAGACGAGAACCTGGGGAAAGGATTCCGCCGCTTTTTCCGATCAGCGATCACCGACTACCGGTCACCGCCCCTCTTCCAGCCCGCGCAATTCCCGATCGAGACGGAAACGGCGAGAGGTGAGGAAGGCTTCCATTTCCTGAATGCGCCGGTCGATGCGCTTCAGGCGCTGCTTGAGATCGACAGTCGTGTCTTCGGGACGTGCGCGCACCGAACGCCAGAAGATTTCCTCCTCCTCGTCTTCATAAAGGTCGGTCGGCTTCGGCTCGAGCAGGAAGCCGAGGATGAAGTAGCCCGGCACCAGTGGGATGAACCAGCCGAAGACGCAGCCGAGGATGAAGGCGATGCGCAGGAACTTCACGCGCACGCCGAGATAGTCGGCAAGCCCCGCCAGCACGCCCATGCATTTGCCGTGTTCGGGATCGCGATAGAGGCGGCTGTAGCGGCCGGCCATCGGGCCGCTGCCCGGTTCATGGCCGCCACGGCGGGAACGGCGTCGGCGTCCGGCGCGTCGCGAACGGTGCACGCGATCATATTCAGATCCGGTCATGATACCGGCTCCTCCAGTCGGGGATTTCATCATCGAGAATGCGCTCCATCACCTTGAGGCGCTCTTCAAGCTTTTCGGCGGTGCGGCGCAGCTCGCCGAGGGTCGCTTCGTCCTCGGGACTGAGCATCTTCGTCTTCTTCCATGCGGTCGCATAGTGCAGCACGATCCACAAGGGAATGACGATGAAGAACAGGCCGATGATGGCGAGGTTTCCGGGGTCTTCCATCAGGTCTTACTCCCCTTGGGACTCTGAAATTGGAGGCATGTGACAGGGACGGCCTGACAGGCGTCGGATGATCGGTCATCAGGCGAGACGACCGATCAGTCCTTGCCCTCTGTCTCGCCATCGCGGGATTTTACCGTGTCATCGGACTTGCCACCTGAAAGCCGCTTCTTCAAGGCCTCAAGCTCCTTTTCGATCGTCTCCTCGACCTCGAGCGAGCGGAATTCCTCCTCCAGAGTCCGTCCTTCAGCGTTTCCCATCTCGAGCGCCTCGGCCTCTCCTTCGAGGCGGTCGATGCGCCGCTCCACCTGCTCGAAGCGCTGAAAGGCGTCATCCAGCCGGCGGTCGTGAAGATTGCGCTGAACCTTCAGGCGATTGACCGCCGTCTTGTGGCGGGCGGCCAGCGCGGCCTTCTTGGCGCGTGCCTCGCGCAGTTTCGCTTCGAGCTTGCAGATGTCGTCCTCGTGACGGGCAAGCGCCTCTGCGAGCTGTTCGGATTCATGCGTCAGGTGCTCGACCATCTCTCGCACCTTCGCCTTCTCCACCAGAGCGCCGCGGGCAAGATCCTCGCGCCCCTTGGCAAGGGCGAGCTCGGCCTTTCGCTGCCACTCGCCTTCCAGCCGCTCGAGACGTTCGAGCCGGCGGCGGATGTCCTTCTGATCGGCGATTGCGCGCGCCGCGTCGCTGCGCACCTCGACGAGCGTGTCCTCCATCTCCTGGATCATCAGGCGGATCATCTTTTCCGGATCCTCCGCCCGATCGAGCAGGGCATTGAGATTGGCATTGATGATATCGCTCAGTCGCGAAAAGATGCCCATGGTTCCTTGCTCCTCTTGATTGACGGTGCCGACATGCGGGCACCGGTTCTGTTCCTGTCCTTTGCCATCATCCGGTGCGCAGCCGCGACCGGAAGGCGCGATGATCGCGCCGTGCCCGACGTGCGGCATTCGCCCTTCTGGAGCGGCGACCGTGTTCGATCAGCATCAACATCTGACTCCATGGCCCGCCGTGATGCCGGCTCTCGGTCCATTCGCCGAGGGCGTCCGCGTTGAAATCTCCGATATGGGTGACCCGTCCCATTTGCCTTGTCTCCTCTTGCTGTCATGACCCGGTCCGGGGCGGCCTTTCCGCCCTTCTGTGAGCCACTTTCGAAACCGCCACCCTCTTTCCGGCAAGCCGGTTGAGAAGGATGCGCTCTCACCCATTCCTCAGCAATCCGCATGCCAGTTTCGCCAAATTGATAATTCTTCATATGAAACAGATAGTTATATGATATTTCCGTTTCTTGCCGAAGAAAGAGAAATGGTGTATATTACTAATGTTTGGTAATATTTTTCATTTTGTGTTGTGATGTCCCGATGAATGATCGCTCTTCCATCCTCGGTGAATCGCCGCCCTTTCTCGACCTGCTCGATCAGGCGAGCCGGCTGGCCCCGCTCGACCGGCCGGTATTGCTGATCGGCGAGCGCGGCACCGGCAAGGAGCTGATCGCCCGGCGGCTGCACTATCTGGGGCCGCGATGGGAGCAGCCCTTCGTTTCGATCAATTGTGCCGCCCTGCCCGAAACCCTGCTGGAAGCGGAGCTGTTCGGCGTCGAGCCCGGCGCCTTCACCGGTGCCGAGCGGCGCCGCGCCGGCCGCTTCGAGCGGGCCGATCACGGTACCCTGTTCCTCGACGAGGTCGCCTCTCTTTCCCCCGCCGCACAGGAGAAGCTGCTGCGCGTCATCGAATACGGCACCCTCGAACGGCTCGGTGGCGCGCAAGAAATCGCCGTCGATGTCCGCCTGGTCGCTGCCGCCAATGTCGATCTTGCCGCCCTGGCGCGCGCCGGGCGATTTCGTGCCGACCTGCTCGACCGGCTGGCCTTCGACGTCCTGACGCTGCCGCCGCTTCGTGCCCGGGGCGATGATATCCTGCTGCTCGCGCACCACTTCGCCATCCGCATGGCCCGCGAACTGGGTTGGAGCCGGTTTCCCGGCTTCTCGCCGCGGGTCCGGGCGGCACTCGCCGCCCATCCTTGGCCCGGCAACGTGCGCGAGCTGAAGAATGTCGTGGAGCGGGCGGTCTATCGCTGGGGCGATGAAACACGAGCCGTCGATCGCCTCGACCTCGACCCCTTCGATTCGCCCCGGCGCCCGCCGCCGCCGGATCTGCCGTCGGGCGCGCCGGCACCTGCCGACGACCGGGACGACCGGCGGAGCGAGGATCCGGCCGCTCCCATCCGCCTGCCCTGTGATCTGAAGGCGCATCTTTCGGCGATCGAGCGCGGGCATCTGCTCGCAGCCCTCGAACATGCGCAATATCATCAGCGTCGGGCGGCGGAACTGCTGGGGCTCGGCTATGAGTCCTTCCGCCATCTGCTCAAGAAACACGCCATCTCCCTTGCGCGCCGTCGTCGCTCGGGTGAGGATGCGGGGGCGAGCAAGAAGCGCGGCCAATGACGATCTGCGCTTTTCTGTCAGAATGTTCGGAACATCAATGAGAAGACGCCGGCAACGCATGGAACCCCCGTCGCATCTCGCCCCCGACCCGAAGCGCGCCCGGCGACGGCGGCTTGCCGAACGGCTGGCGGCCGAAGGCAGGACGGATATGGCACGCTCCGCCGACCGAGCACGACGGCGGCGGCGAAGGGACTGGCGTTTCTGGCTGGCTCTCATGGCCCCGCTCGTCGTATGGGGCGGCTATCGTCTGTTTCTGCTGCATGCCGCAGCGAGCGAGAGCGAGGCGACCCGCGTCGGCCTCGGCATGCTGCTGGGGCTCGCCCTGGTGGTGCTCGCCGCCGCGCTGGTCGGCGGACTTTTCGCCTGGACGCGCGGGCGACGGGCGCGACTGCCGGTGGACTGGGAGGCGATGGCGCATCGCGCGCCGGGGGAGCCGGCAGAAGAAGAGCAGAAAGAACGGAAATTGCGAGACCCATAAGGAATGCCGCGATGACCCTTTCACCCGACCGCCCGCCCGTCGGCTGCCGACCCGTGGTGCTGCTCGTCGGCCTGGCCGTCTGGCTGCTGGCGGCTCTTCCCTCCGCCAGCTTAACGGCAAGAGCGCACGAAGATGCCGCCCTGCTGATCCATGGCGGGCCGATCCATACCGCACAGGACGATCGGCCGAAGGTCGAAGCCCTCTTGATCGCGGGCAAGCGGATCATCTTTGCCGGCTCGCTCGCCGAGGCTCGTGCGCGCGCCGCGAAGATCGCGGACGTTCATGACATCGACCTTCAAGGAGCGGCCGCCTATCCGGGCTTTACCGACGCGCACGCGCATTTCTTCGGCATCGGCATGCGCGAAATGACGCTGAACCTCGAAGGCACCGGCTCGCTCGCCGAGATGCTGGAACGGGTGCGACGAGCCGTCGGGCAAGGGCCGAAGCGGCGGACCCTCTATGGCCGCGGCTGGATCGAAACCCACTGGCCCGAGCGCCGCTTTCCGACCCGCGACGACCTCGACCGCGTGACCGGGGACCGGCCGACCCTGCTGGTGCGTGCCGACGGTCATGCGCTGGTCGCCAATTCGGCGGCGTTGTCAGCGGCCGGCATCGGGCCGGCGACCACCGCACCGCCGGGCGGCGAGATCCTGCGCGATGACCGCGGCCGGCCCACCGGCATGCTGATCGACCGGGCGATGGATCTGGTCGCGGCATTGATGCCGAATGAGGACGACTTCGACCGCAGTGCCGTCTATCGCCGCGCCGATGCGGTCTATCGGGCGATGGGCTGGACGGGGCTGCACAACATGTCGGTGCATCCCGCCGACGTACCGCTGCTCGAAGAGATGGCTGAGAAAGGCGAGGTGACGCTGCGGCTCTATAATGCGATCGAGCCTGAAGGCGCCGACGATCTCTATGCCCATGGGCCCCGTTCGGCCGCCGACGGTCGGGTGATCACGCGCGCGGTCAAGCTCTATATGGACGGCGCCCTCGGCTCGCGCGGGGCGGCGCTGCTCGAACCCTATGCGGATGCGCCCGACAGCCGCGGCCTGCTGCAGATGACGAAGGCGCAGGCGCTCTCGATCGGCGAAGCATGGCTTCGCCGTACCAAGGCGCAGGCATGGCCTGCGCACTCCAAACACCTGCCGAG